>JBEKEO010000151.1:0-7574 GCA_050013795.1 Bacteroidales bacterium | reverse complement strand
CCTTCATACAGGGTGTTGCACGCGATGCCGCCACAAAAGCCGGAGATGTCAGTGCCGGCATTGATCTGGCGCAACGTTGCGGCTTTAAAATTAAGAATGTTGGTATAAAACCTCCCAGGCATTTTAAAGCAACCCCCGGAGTTGAATTTGTTGATATCAGCACTAAGTCGATGGGAGATAGGGCGGGGTATATTCGCCAGTATGGAAAAACACCAACAAAAGGAGTTCCTCCTACCGATTTTGAGGATCCGATCTTTAGTCTTGAAGCTGATATACATATAACGAACCTGGAAAGCGGGAAGATCTACGGCTTTCGCGAAGCTGTTATTTTGCCCGTTGGAAGAACTTCAAAGAAATCGCCATCTGCTGACACTGAAAACATGAAACGGGCTTCAGTAAGCGCATCTACCAGCGCACATAAAGCTGTTTATGTAAACGGAGCCGAACATTACATTTGGAGCGGCTGGATATATGTGGTGGTTTTGTAAGGAATAATAGATATTATAACAGGAATTTTCATTAATACTCCATCATTGCGAGGAGGAGCGACGAAGCAAGCCGTTTATAAGAATTGTATTAAAGATTTCTTCATTTTCCCGACAAGTCGGGACAAGCTATTCGTAATAACGATCGCTTAGTAAATAAAGATTCATAAAATCATTACGTTTATTTACTCAACCTATATCTTGATTGCATTAATATTTATAGTGAATTGACGCATTATCATCGTTATCCGGCGGACTACCATCGTTATCCGGCGGATTACCATTGTTATCCGGCGGGCTACTATCATTATCGGGTGGATTACTATCGTTATCAGACGGATTACAATCATCATCTGGCGGATTACTATCGTTATCGAGCGGATTACTATCGTTATCTGGCGGACTACCATCGTTATCAAGCGGGTTATCATTGTCATCGGGCGGATTACTATCGTTAACCGACGGATTACTATCGTTATCGGGCGGATTACTATCATCATCCGGCGGTCAACGACCTTTATTGTGCCAATAATTAAAAGAAATGGCATAATAATAGTAAAGAAAGAGAAATGATTTAGGATTCTTGATTTTAGAATTAAGATTAACGATTTAAGATTTAGGAATAAAGGGACAATCATTATAAAGATTGAGAAATGATTTAGCAGGAAAAAAACGATAATTGTAATGAAAGAGCATGTAATTATAAAAAACGGTACAATAATTGTAAATGAGTTGGAAATCATTAAAAGAAAAGAAACAGGAATTATAATCATTAAACTATGTTAGCCATGAAAACAAACAATAACCAAAAAGAAAAGGCAGGCGTTCATAAGCAAATGAACAGGATGAATAAGTTTATTCACCTTTCATTGATTGCCTTTGCCATCCTGTTAAATCATTCTTCATTTTCACAATCAAATGAAGACAGTGTTAGCAATGGAAATACTAACATTGGGGGTGTTTATGCCAATAGTTTAGCAAGCATTAATTCCATTAATGGGGATGTGAAGAATGATATGCAAGACTACCAGGAAGAGCAAACAGCATATCCATACCCCGGAGATCATAAACATGATTATTATCAGCAGGACCGTTATAGTTCTTTTTCTATAGGAACCGGCGAGTTATTTCATAAAAACCTGAACGGGCCCATGCAAGTTAGTTTCCCTTATACTTCCACAGACGCTTCGGGAAAAACAACCAGTAATATTTTCACATCCAATATTATTAACCCCTTTCCCCAGGATCAGCTGACGAGCATGCTGCTAAATTTCGAAGTAGGTTTACCTTCAAAATATTTTATTGATTTCAATGTTAATTTGATGAGAAATATAAATTATTTTTCATTAGGATGCGGATACCAGGTAAATATGGGTAGCAAAGAGTTTGTTATAAAGCCATCCATTAACTTGTCGGTAGAATGTAATACTACTAAAGGTGATGACTTGGGAAATATTGATAATGCAAATAAAACAGTTAATTTATTAGGATACGAATCTGACCCCACTTTTGTCATTCCCGGAGGAAAGTACCACAGTGAAAAGGATGAAAACACACAATATTTAGAGGTTGATTATAGCCAGGATGCTTTTGTCATCACTCCCCAGATAGGAATAAGCAATAACCAGTATGAGCATCGTTTTCACTGGGAATTTGACATAGGCTATAACCTTGCAATAAGCGAAGCAGGCGGGGTAGAACTAACACAATACGGGCAAAGCGGGAGCCAGGCGCTTTCATCCTCCATCATCGGGTTTGGCTCTAACAATTATACTGCAAGCTGTAATAATAAAATTATCACCTCCGACCCTAATAAGTTCTCAAGTTTCTATATGGGGATAAGCATAGGATATAATGCTAACGGGCATTACAGTCGCAGGGGCTGTTGATGAATACTTTATTTTCCTCATTATGATCCGATAGTTTTTTATCAGGAACTTCAATTTGCTATTTGCTGATTTCTTTTATCAGTCTTCTATAAAATTTCATGGCATTTCATTGGTAATAATATTTTTTTGTACATTTATCCATTAAACTATACAGGAATTATAAATTTTAACCAATTGACAAACCAATAAATAATAACAAACAAAATGAAAAAACAGCTGCTTTTTCTTATCCTTATTCTATCTGTATATTTCGTAAATGCACAGATACATGTTGGTCCGAGCCTGACCTATACATCTCTTTCTAACGCAGTAAATGCCGGAGTGGTGCACGCAGGCGATACGGTTTACCTTCATGCAGGGACATATAATGATAACGGCGCTGACAGTCTTGGCGGAACATACAGCCATTGGATAACTATTCGTCCGTATCAAAACGATTCTGTAAAAATAGTTACACAATGGACCATCACGAATGCCACGTATGTGAAATTCTATGGATTGAATTTTATTGGAAATGACTCGGCAGCATGGACCAATGGCACAGTTTACCACCAGTTGTTTTTTAATTACAACTATGCTTGTTTCACCACTTTGTCGAATATAATCGTTGACCACTGTCATTTTATGAAACTGCTTACCGGCCCGAATCAATACACTACCACTAATACAGCAGGTAATGTTTCTATGAAGTTTACCGGTACTGATACCTTTCAGGTTACCAATTGTTTGTTCCGCGGAAATGCAGGAAGCGAGGGGTTAAGCATGAATGGTGACCGAAACGGGATAGTTAAAAACAACAGGTTTGATCCTCCTGCTGTTGGATTTGGAGGATGGGCATCGCATTGCAAAGGAGGAAGTTCTAAAATAACTTTTGAACAAAATCTGTATATAAATTGGTCGCTTGGAGGTATGGATATTGGAGGAAGTACCGGCGCTTCATTTTTTTGTCCTTTAAGTTATGCTTCAATTTATGAAGCCGACAGTATAAATTTTTGTTCTAATATTACTATCGGGGGGCAAACATGTATCCGGCTGGCTTCCTTAAGTAATTCTAATATTATCAATAACACCTGTTTTAAATCAAATGATTTTACGGTAAGGCTTCTTGTGGAGGATGCAAATGTCCAGTTCGTGAACAACAAAATATACAATAATATTTTCACCATTGCAAATACATCTAACGGATTCTACATTAACGAAACGGGTGGTTGGCCTTACAACACGTTTCTGTTTTACAATAATTTATTTTATAGTTATTCAAATCCTACTATGGGGCTAAGCTCAATATACCAGGATGTGGGTTCAACCAATCCTGCTGTCATTTCCGGATCAGTATTCGGAGACCCAATGTTTACTGATACCACAAATATGAATTTTTCGTTGAAGGCCGGGAGTCCTGCTATAGGTGCAGGGTTAAATGTTCCTTTTCCGACAACAGATTATAATGGTTCATTGTTTAATGCATCAGCACGTTCAATCGGGGCAATCGAATATGATGTTGGCGGTGTAAAAGACTATGAAGATGCCAATGATATTACAATTTATCCGAACCCGTCAACAGGTGTGTTTAATGTATCCTGGTCGGGTGCCGGAGCTATCCAAACAATTAAAGTCTTTAATGCAGTCGGACAATTGGTGCATGCTGAAAAACCGGATAACTATTCTGTGAAGATAAATCTGAGTGGTTTTTCTAAAGGTATATATAAAGTTGTTTTTATTACCAATAAAGAAAATATATCAACACGCACACTGGTAGTAAAATAGTTCAGACTTATTTTCCGCAATTCAGTTTGTAATATTTCTTGGCAGTTTTATCGCCCAAGTCGGCAGCTTTTTTAATGTCGGAACAGCAATCGGAATGCCTTCCTAAACTAGCTTTAGCCATGCCACGGTTAAAATAAGCATCAGCCGCATATTTATCTAAGGCAATAACTTTGGTGTAATCGGCTATGGCTAACTCGTACATCTCCAAAGCATCGTAAAGAAAGGCGCGGTTGAAATAAACATCTGTATACAGCGTGTCGAGGGTAATAGCTTTGGAGTAGTCTTTAAGAGCTAATATCTGTTTGTTGAGTTCATCATAATCGTAACCGCGGTTATAATAATAAGTGGCTTTGGTGGAATCGTACATAATAGCTTTATTGTAAGCGAGGATGGCTTTTTCGAGTTCTTCTTCATTATCATAAATCAGCGCCAGCTTGAAATAAGCAGTAGCATATTTAGGATAAATACTTAACAGTTTCTCATAATCGGCTACAGCCATTTCATTTTTTCCCGATTTAAAATAAGCATCAGCGCGACTAAGATAGGCAAAGGTAAAGTTAGCATTCATCCCGATAGCTTTGCTGTAGTCGGCAATGGCTTCATCGTATTTGCACATATGCTGGTAAACCTGTCCGCGGCTGAGGTAAAAATCAGCATCGGTTGACAATGCAATAATATAGTTGAAATCGTTGACTGCTTTCTTGTATTCGCCCAGCTTATCGTAGCAAATGGCGCGGTTAAAGTATGCGTCTTTGTTGTCGGGTTTCAGGGAAATGGCATCTGAATAATCTTCGGCAGCGCCTTTGAAATCACCTTTCTGATACTTGGCAAAAGCAGAGGAGATATACGCATCGTCTTTTTGCGCAAAAAGGAAGGAGGATGATAGAAGGATAGTGAAAGTAATTATAAATAGTTTTCTCATATTAGTAGATTTGATGTTACAAATATGAGAAAAATGAGTGAGATAATTGGAAATTATTTTAAACAGTACTTCTTTTTATTCATTAATGTTACACAAATACATTTTTACCGCAAAGGGCGCAAAGATTCACGCAAAGTTCACAAAGAGATTTTCTTCTCTGCGTTCTTTGCGTGTCTTTTCTTCGTGTTCTTTGCGGTTAATTTCTTCTCTGCTTAAAATGAATTATTCTATCAGATCAACACTTCTTTTGATAAATTTTGTAAGTTCTTCACCTTTCAGCAAGCTTTGCGAAAGCAAGGCCAGATCAGTAAGCTGCTTAGTAAGCTTGTTTTGTTTTTCTTCGTCTTTTTCTTCAAGTAGCTTTCCAATAAGCGGATGATTAGTGTTACAACAAGGTTATATGAATCGGGCATGTTGCCAAAATAATCATTGCCACCTCCTACAGCCTGCATATCTTTCATTCTACGCATCCACTCGTTTTGAGTGATCATCATGGGCTGTTCCGTTTCGCTGAGGCTCTCAAACTGCACCATAAATCTTTCCTTGTTCAATTGCTTTTCGATAATAGGTTTTAACGTATTCTTCTGTTCTTCCGAAAGTTTGGAAGGAAGCTCATCATCCTTGCGTATCAGCTTGTCAATGGTATCAGCATCAACCCTGGCAAATTTTGTCTTTTCAAATTTCCTTTCAATCTGGTTAATGAAATGGCTGTCGAGCACATTGTCGAGCACCAGCACATCATAACCGCGTTCCCTAGCTACACTGATAAAGCTGTGCTGTTCTTCAACATTTGTGGAATATAGATAAACCACATTCTTTTCTTTATCTGTTTGCAGCGCCTTTACATGCTCCTTGTATTCATCAAAGTTGAAATACTTTCCTTCGGTATTCTTAAAAAGGCAGAACTTCTCAGCACGTTCATAAAACTTCTCTTCCGAAATCATACCGTATTCAATGAAGATACGTATATCATCCCATTTTGCTTCAAAATCGGTACGGTTGTTCTTGTAAAGTTCTTCCAGCTTATCGGCCACTTTCTTGGTGATGTGGGAGGAAATCTTTTTAACGTTAGGATCGCTTTGCAGGTAACTTCTCGAAACGTTAAGAGGAATATCAGGTGAATCAAGTACACCATGCAGTAATGTCAAAAAGTCGGGAACAATACCTTCAACGGAATCCGTTACAAATACCTGGTTGCAGTATAACTGAATCTTATTCTTTTGCAGTTCGAACTTGCTTTTCACCTTAGGGAAGTATAGAATACCGGTAAGTGTGAAAGGATAATCCACATTCAGGTGAATATTGAATAAAGGCTCTTCGAAGCTGTATGGATAAAGTTCATGATAAAATTTCTTGTAATCTTCATCTTTCAGGTCAACCGGCTTCTGTGTCCAAAGGGGCTTTGTATTGTTGATGATGCGTGGTTTCTCAACTTCTTTGGTTTTATCATGCCCGTCTTTGTCTTTTTCGCCGGTAGGTTCGTAGGTTTTCTCTGTGCCGAAGATTATCTCTACAGGAAGAAACTTGCAATACTTTTTAAGCATATCGAGTATTCTGTGTTCTTCAAGGAATTCTTCTGCCTCTTTTTCAATATGAAGTATTATTTCAGTGCCACGGTCTTTCTTTTCAATTTCATCAAGAGAATAATCAGGACTCCCGTCGCAAACCCATTTAACAGCTTTGGTTCCTGCGCCTTTCTTATATGTCTTTGTAAGTATCTCTACCTTTTCGGATACCATGAATGAAGAATAGAAACCAAGCCCGAAATGCCCTATAAGAGGGTTTGCATCAGTTTGAGATTTGTATTTGTTAATAAATTCTTCAGCACTCGAGAAAGCTATCTGGTTGATATATTTTTCAACCTCTTCGCCTGTCATCCCTATGCCCTTGTCCTTAACCGTAAGGGTTTTCTTCTTCTTGTTAACAGAAACCTCAATGCTGGTATCGCCAACCTCTCCGCTGAAATCGCCTGATTGAGCAATGGTCTTAAGTTTTTGCGTTGCATCTACTGCATTCGATATCAGTTCGCGTAAAAATATCTCATGGTCTGAGTAAAGGAATTTTTTAATAATAGGGAAAATGTTTTCCGTCTGTACGTTGATCTTGCCTTTCTGCATAATTGTAATGTTTTATTAGTTATTGAAATTTATTTTTTCCTGCTACTGATTGTCAAAGGACGTGCCAATAGGATAGAAGGTGACAAATTGTCGCAAAGTAAATGAAATTAATTCTGTTTCTTCACAAGGAAATTAAATTCTGTCAGCATTTAATATCCCAGTTTCTGTTTTGCTATAATGAGAAGGATAAATACGATGATGGATATGAAAGTCCCGAACGGCAAATACCAGAGTGTGAGAACGGATATAATCAAACCCAGTGTATAAGCCCAGCTTTGGTTTAACCACAAGGCCGTTAGAAATGTAAGCCAGCAAATGCCAAATACAATAAACAATGGCCCAAGATTGAATGCATTGATACCGCAGGAAGTAAATAGTTTAGACCATGGCCCAGGTT
>JBEKEO010000150.1:0-7588 GCA_050013795.1 Bacteroidales bacterium | reverse complement strand
CGTTGGTTGCAAGCGTCAATAAATTATAAAAAGTATAGACTTTAGACAGTTCAGTGCAACTTGATTATTCAGTGGCAAATGAGAAAAAAGCCGACACTCAAGCCCGACCCAAGAGTTTAAATTTTTACCCCACCGCACTTTTTCGCCTTCGGCGTTTTGGCTATCCCACATTGCAGCACATTTGCAGCCTATCTTTAAAGGCAGATATTATTTCGGCTGCAAAAGAGCTGCAATTTTCCATCACGTTTTCTAAGATAAAAAAAAAGGCTTCGCAATTGCGAAGCCCATGAAGTTATTATTTCAGATTGTTTTAATTTTTACCATGAATTAATTGTTACGCTTGCGCCGCTTTTAGCAATGAATGTCCCATCCCATGCTGAAGTTGATAAATAATCACATCCGCCATATATTTTACCACCAGTATTTACAATTAAGGTTGCACCACTATTAACGGTAAAAGTTGCATCGTGTTTTAAATATATTGAAGCATTAATTGTAAGCGTAGCTCCTGAATTTATAGTAACACTGCTATTTATAACTGTTGTGGTATTCCATGCCGTATTAGAGCTGATAACAAGCGGTGTGCTGTTAAATGTGCATACAGCTATTTTGCCTTGGTAAGGTATATAATTATGAGCAGTAACTGTAACATTTAAAATTCCTGAGCTTGTTGCATTAACTCCATTAAAAGTTACAATTACGGGGCTACCTGTTCCTGTTACATTTTGTGTTTTGAAAATATCATTTGCTTTATACAAACAAACCACTGCTTGTTTACCATTAGGTAAATTATTTATAGTAACAGTTACTGTATCATTTATGCCTATTGATAAATCTGATGGGCTAGTAATTACACTTAATGTTTGTGGTGTTGCTGTCCACATTTCTGTTTCAGGGCAACCGATTAAATTATGTGTGTAATTTATAAATCCATTATATGCCCCTTGATAATCATATTTTGATAATGCTTCAGCAATACCTATATGTGAATTAGCATCACTACCGGTAATTAAATCTGCGAAACCTTGATATACTAAACTGGAATAGGTAATCACTCCTGCTCTTGTATTACCAAGAAAAGCAACGCCCCCTGTTTGTGATAACTTTGTAAATGCTTCTCCGCAATTCCAGAGACCTCCATTACCTTGTGCCCTTGTTTCATCAAACGGTGTAACATCACAGCTTATTGAATATAATATATTAGTATAATTATTATTTGTTAAAGTTTGAAGATTGCAATTTGTATCATAAACAATGTAATTTTTAGTCCCAGCACAATCATGACACCACGAGGATGGTTGTTGAGTTCTTAATTGCCAGATTGGGTTGTTGGTTGGGTCGTCTCCCTCAGTACCATTCATAATTGTAGAAATACCACTTGAAAAACCATGACAGAACCAACTAATAAGACCAAAATGATTAGTATTCAATTCTGAAATTATTTCAGAACCTTTTGTGTATACATAATGCCCTGTATAACCAGAAGGCGTAACTACTTGTCCTGTTGTATCATATGTTGCCCAATATATTGGATATTCTCTCCATATCGTAGTATCAAACATTGTTAAATGAGAAGCTACACCCTCTGCTTCTTTACCACCTTGCATTTGATCTGCTTCGATAGAGAATGATTTTAATAAATAGCTGTAATCTCCATTGCCTGGATTTTGCTCATATTGAATGACTTTATTTGTCCAGTTTTGAACATCAGTAGTGCTTGAACATATTAATCTTCCAACAAAAATATTGGGAAAATGAATTGATAATGGGCAAGGGTTTGAACTTGAAACAGACCAATTACTTGTTAAATCTGCAAAATACCAATCGGTAGGTATTTGACTACATGCATCTAGCCTAATAGGAACATATGTATCATAATCACCTGCTATTAATGCCCATGCGGTTCCGCCAAGATAGGCGTCATGTAAATATTGCCTCACTTTGCCTGCATTATCATTAATTGCTGGACTACTAATAATATCACCTGAACTATAGCCGCTGCAATTATATATCCTGTTTGTAGTAACTATCCCAATATTTATTCCTTTGCTTTTTTTCCAATTAATAAAATTTGCAAAACTGCTTACGAGTGTAGTGTCTGTAATGATGACATAATCATAAACAGGTAAAGAACATTGGGTAGATTCTAATATTGGGGTAGAGGCAGTATTAATTTTCGTTTTTTGTAATACTGACGAAATATTAATGTCTTGGGGGTTATTAACCATTCCTTTTAAAATATCAGCATACATAGCCTGTATATGCGGATTGCGACTTTTTACTGTATCAACAGGAATGTTGGCACTTTGTTTTAAATTTACAGTAATATTAATTGATGAATAAAAATCAAGCTTATTCAATAAAGGATAATACTGAAATGGAGTAATTGCAATGGTTACTATTCGATTTATTAAATCAAAATATCCATTACTAACCATAGTAACCATTTGTGAAGGCCATGCAGCACTTGAGTTATAAATAGCTGCATCAGGTTTTGTAAAACCCTGTATTGTTGAATTTGCAGACACTGGTATTGGCTTTTGCATTGGGAAAACCTTAGCTGTTAAATTATAGCTTGTTGCCGAAGATGTAGTAAAACTAATATTATCCACATCTTTTCCGGCAGGTATATAAAGCCTAATATATTTTACAGGCAAGGTTGGTTTACCCGTATCACCAGAAGCATAAAGATTGGCTATATTTACATTGCTGTATGTGTTGCCATCAAATGCTAAAGCAGTGTTAATACTTACACTTGAAGCATTGATGCTTACAGCATAGTTTATTTGCGATTCAACATTTGTAAAAAGCAATAAACTACATATAATTATTAAACAATATTTCTTCATAATTTTTTTATTTTATTGAATAATTAGCTTTATAACATTATATTTACCATTCAGAGAGTATAGTTTCGCAAAATAAATTCCTTGTGCAAAATCGGCTCTGTTAATTGTAATATCACTTATCCCCGAAACATTAAAATATTTTATGTCTTTGCCCAAAACATCAACTATTATTAGCTTTGAAAAAGGATATTCATTTGAATTACTCCACTGAATTTCGCTTATATCAGTAACTGGATTGGGCAAAACAGAAACCGTATTTTCGACTACAGTATAGTTTGTAATGCCTGTAATTTCTGGAAAACATGTACTATATTTGGGATTTAAGTATTTTACACTATCATTATTCTGAAAACATACTAAGTCCCATGTGCAACTACATGTTGGCTCGCCTACTACTGCATTTAATAATCCATTTATACTGCCAATTCCTTCAATCCATACAGGGTTATTGTAGGTATTTAGATGAAACACCCTCCTATAATTGCCATCTATTAATATTGAGTCAATATTGGTAATTGTAGCAGAATCAGATATTGCATTACAACCACTAAACTCACTATACAAATTTTTTATAGTGTCTCCCACACTTTTTGAAAAATCATATAGTCTTATATCATGATTACAACATCGGTAATATATTCTTTTTGATTGTTCTCTAATTTCACCAAAATAAATTAAGTTTGAGGAATTTAATAATGAATCATTCTCTTTATATATTTTATGGTATTGAATTGAATCAATAATGGTATCACCTTTCATTCTAAACTGATATTTGCAAGGTTGGCAAGGCCCCATACCATCTATCTCTTCTTCACTCCATACAGCATTACTGTCAGGAAAAGGAACATATTGCTGTGCTTTGATAAAAGCGGGCAACAGAATAATTGCAATTAAAAGTAGCTTTTTCATAATATTTAATCAGTTAAAACCATTTTTTTAGTATCAATAACTTTACCGTCAATAATAAGGGAATACATATACATTCCTGCTTTAAGCTCGGAACCTTGAATTACTATATTCTGGCTGTTTTTGCCATTTATTGGTATTTTCTTTATCTGTGTACCCTGCATATCATAGATATATATTGCAGATACCATTGAGTTTTCGGGAATGAAACATTTTATCTGGGTTTGTTGCGAAAAAGGATTTGGATTGTTTTGGTACAATACAGGTGTTGCATCACTGTTACTGGTATTATTAATTCCGGTTTTATCATCTGTTTTCTGTAAGTGGCCTGTAGTGCAACAATTATTTACCTGTTGTTGCAAAGCGGTTATTGTTGCATTTTGTTGATTTATTATGGAATCTTGTTGCTTTAAGGCTACGATTATTAAAGGTATCATTTCTGTATAGTTAAGTCCTAAAAAACCATCGTCTTTTTGATAAACAAGATTCGGAAATACATTTTGTACATCCTGAGCAATAAAACCAAAATGTGTATAATTAATGAATTTGCCATTTACTGTATCTGATCTTGAAGTATCAGTAGGGATAGTTCCATCTGCTCTGAGTTCTTGCCTTGTTTTGAATTTATAGGTAACAGCTTTTAGCTGAGTAATTTTATTAGAAACAGTATTTGTTAAAGGTGTAATATTCTTTTTAAAACGTTTATCAGAGGTTGGTATAAAGTTAGTAGCATACATATTTGCAGTTGAATATACATTTCCGGCAAAATATCCTGCATAATTGCCTCCTGTATTCGATTGTCCACTGTTATAATCTGCACCATAAATTCCTGCTCCATTGTGGCTGCCGGCTAATTGACCGAAAACTCCATAATTATAACCGTTTGAAGCATTAGCTGCCTCCCCAAACACCCCATATGTTTGAGAATAACTTTCTGGTGTAGAATAAGTTGTAACTCCATAAACACCATAATAATAAAGCATAGATGAGGTGGGAGTATTTCCAGCAACTAAAGTATAATTACGAGATGAACTGGAACTACTAGTAGATGAAAAAGTAACTCCTAATTTTGTCCATGCATTTGGCGACGGTGATGCAGCAATTGAAAGATTGCCATTACTGGATGACATTTGCATTTGCGCATGGATATTGCTTAAAGCAAAACCCATAATTAAACCTAATAAAATAATTTTTTTCATAACTTTTTTGTTTAAAATTATTATTGCCTACTCTTATTAGCTTTTCGGCATCCGCTGTTTTTATTAATTAAAAAATGAGTACCCCCTTTATATAATAGTCTCTAAAAAAATGAGAAAGTCACCACTTTTCAGAAACTTTTTAGTTAAATTTTTTATTTTTATCCATTTTCCCTTTCATATATAAGTACCATAACTAAGCAAAATGTTGACGGTTTTTGAAAAAAAGTTTTCAACAGTGCAAAAAAATGCGTGGAACTATACATTATCCGCTCCTAAGGTACTGGTATACCCGCACTGCAAATAAGTTTAGCCCACGCATACCGTGAGCGTTCACTTATTATTAATACAGTGCTTAAAAATTACCAGTTTTTAGAAGCAAGAATAAAAGCTAACGCTTTATTTTATGTATTTTAAAGAACGTTTTTGTGTTAAATTTTATAATAAATTTATTATTTATCTCTATACGTTTAATATTCTCTTACAATGTCGGTGTCGGAGCCCCCGAATTACTTTGTCCATGAGCAAGCACCGCAGTAACATGAGCGTCATCCATTGGAGCCTCATTATAAACAATCAAAATATGACCGAAAGGCATTTTAAACGCCGAAGGTACTTCCATTTTCAGTTCACTTCTTGCGCCAATTTCAATCCCGCCTGTAGTCGGCAAATTCGTATTGTCAGACAAATACACCTTTATTTTTGCATATTCGCTATGATTCCTGATTGTAAACGTATCAGTAGGTAAAAACTTCTGTGTAAACATAGCCACATGTTCCAATGGCATTAAATGAGCCTCTTCCGACATTTGAGCATGTCCTAAATTAACAATAATGCAGGCATTATCATAAGTCTGCACAAAAGTAGGCTGAACCAGTTTCAGCGTTTGTACTAAAGTATTTAATTTCTTCCCGCCTGCACGCAACAATTTAAAATTGCTTTTAATGTTTCCCGTCGAAGTCTTTCTTGTAGCAACCAGCACCCCGTGTTGTGGCACGGCATTAGTTAAATTTTGAATAGCTGTATTAAAATTAGTCAAATCAGCAGCCGTTAAATTAAACGGAGTTAAACTGGCAATAGGCACAGCAGTAGCTTGGGTATAAATCAAATTCATCTTAGTCAAACCATCCTGTATTTCGCCCCTTTCCAAATCCGTTTTTGTATAATGCATCATGTTATATAAGGTTGTATTACTGGTGTCGTCAGCATAAGCCCTCATCACGGTGCAAACATGCACCCCTAAATTCACAGCCACCGTCAGGGCATTATCTTTTGCCACGGTTATTCCCGTTAAATCACTTTCCTGTATTCCTGCATCCGTCAGTATCGCTGCATATAAGTTCTCCACATTGGTTTTAGAAGCAACAATTTTAGCATTAGTATTCCAAGCGCCCGGGGTAGCGTTCATAACACCCCTGCGAGTTATCACCATTCTTAAGTAATTCAATTGATTTTTGGTCATTGTTTCTATATTTTGGTTAGTAATTGACTGGTTTTTCTATAAAGATGGCTCGTATTTAATGAAAATTGGCTCGCAACCATGTAAATTCTTCTGAACATTGCATGAAGATTGGTGAACACGACAATAATTTGACTGAATATCACGTGAAGAACGGTGAAAACGACCGAAAGATAACTGAACTTCACGTGAAGATTGCTGAACTTGATGTGAAGACAACAGATCTTTATGTGAAGACAGCAGAACTTGACGTAAAGATTGCAGAACTTGACCGCAACATGACAGAACGTCGCGTGAAGATAGCAGAACTTGACCGCAACATGACAGAACGGCACGTGAAGACAGCAGAACTTGACGTGAAGATTGAAGAACTTTACATGAAGATGACAGAACTTGATGTGAAGACGACAGAACTTTCACGTCACTCAACAGAACGTCATATGAAGCGACCTCTCCGTTTAGGTAAGACACCTTTTCACTCAAGTAAGACACTTCTCTGCTTTGCAAACTTTGTTTTTCGCTCAATTAAGACAGGTTTCAGTTAATAAAAGAAGACTTTTAGTTATAGATAAAATGTTCTCCGTCTATGTAAGACGACTCTTTGTAATAGCAAAGATAAATATAATTATTGTAATAAAGCCCATTTATATGATTTTATTTTTGATGAAAGTTTTCATACCGCCAAACGCACAATGCAAAGCACATTCGCAGCTTTTATTTCAAAGGCAAAAAGTGTTTGGCTGCCAATAAGCTTTGCATTTCTTGCCCTCTATCGGCAATAACTTATTCTCGGCAGACAAAAATCCCTTCCCTTCTGTAAAAATTTAAACGCTCACCCACATTCCATCTTCGACAAAAACCTTATCTTTGACTGTTCAATAAAAAAGCCTGATTCGACTGTGCATCTATGACAAGACAGACAAGTACGCCAGCAACCAACTTAGCATTGCTTCAATGGCTTGTAGTTGACGGGACAGCACCGTGTATTTGGGTGGTATTATTGGGGCAGACACGTCAGTCTTTATCTGACAAGTCCGCCACTGCAAGCAATGCTGACCGTTGTGTGTCATTGTTAAAAGAAAGAGAATAGATATGGACGGAAATGAAATATTAAAACTAATTCAAGACAGATGGCTAAAATCTGAACGATTTGAATTATTTACTGCTTGTGTTAATGT
>JBEKEO010000149.1:0-7615 GCA_050013795.1 Bacteroidales bacterium | reverse complement strand
AGTGTCGTGTTGTAACTGTTCAGTCTAATGCTGCTAATTTCCAATACCATGCCATTATCCTCCTTTTTAATGGTATTGCTTTTAATTATTACTATGTTTTCTTTTATTGTTGTCATTTTACTGATGTTTTTCAAGCTGTTTCAATTAAGTTATAAATCGTACTGTAAAGTTACAACTGGAAAAAGCCGAAACGCCAATGGTATGAAATCTGACATGAATGGTATCGGATTGCTACATGAATGGTATTTGAATTTTAGTACAGAATTTTGTGAAAAAGAGTGTTTTTCATCATTTTTTTGAACAGGAAACATATTTTCTTGTGTTTTTGCGGATAAAAAAACACTTACAAATTAATGTTCTGGCAGAAATAATTTTGATAAATTGATTGATTTCGCTTTAATATTGTAATACCTTTGGAGATGTTTATAATTTGAAGCTATGAAAACAAAAATCTTACTTTCTGTCTTTTGCAT
This sequence comes from Bacteroidales bacterium, assembly GCA_050013795.1. GTDB lineage: Bacteria > Bacteroidota > Bacteroidia > Bacteroidales > CG2-30-32-10 > CAWHOW01. Next base: position 7,142 of record JBEKEO010000149.1, on the reverse strand, counting down.
TTGTGGGTACCTTTGTTATTCACAAATAAAAAATGTAGGTGATACATTTTTATGGCATAAGATCAATTTTGATACTTCTTATAAGTATATCCATATTGATACTTCAATCCAAAATATATGGCAGGTTGGCAGACCGCAGAAAACATATTTTAATTCCTCTTTCTCACCATCAAGAGCAATTGTCACGGATACCGTGAATGCATACCCTGTAAACAATTATTCTTATTTTGATTTATTTATAGGCGATTTTAATATGCCTGATTATCCCGATGATATATTTATTGATTTCTGGCATAAATATGATACCGATACGTTGAAAGATGGTGGCTATATCACTGTATCATGGGATAAAGGCCAAACATGGATTAATATAATACACGACACCGCCTATTATGATTATAGTGTGGGGGCAGTGACACCTGGTAATGATTTTGGTTATCCTTCGTTTAATTTATATACATCGTCAAATATTCTTTATACCGGTGAATATGGTTTTTCAGGAAGATCAAATGGATGGGTGCATACTTCTTTTGCATGGTATATGATGCCTTGTAAACTTACTTTCCCTCAGGATACAATGATTTTACGTTTTAATTTTATTTCCGACAACATTAATAATCATAGAGAAGGCTGGATGATTGATAATATCAGATTGTTTTCAATAGATTTAGGTGGCGGAATATATAACTTGTTATCCGGTAATAATATTTCTGTTTATCCAAACCCCGCTACCAATAACCTAACAATAGAAGCCGAGCAAGATGCAGTAATAGAAATTACAAACATTCAAGGTCAGCTAATTAAAACATTTGCTGCGACGGGCATTAAAACAAGCATAGATGTTTCAGCATTTCCAAGAGGGGTATATGTAGTGGAGATGATAACGGAAAGTGGAGTAGGGGTTAAGAAGTTTGTGAAGGAATAATTAATGAATTAGCACATGAAAAAACTGACATTTTTATACCTGGTTTGCCTGTCTGTTATGGGGTTTTCGCAAAACCTGCCATTCCCGCAACACTATACCTATACTGCCGCATCAATAAAACCCACTAATTATACTCAATCGCAATTGGATAGCATAACCAAGAATTTTTACGACAAATGGAAAGCAAAATATTTCAGAAATTCCTGTAACGCCAGCCAGTATTTTGTTTGGTTTGGAGATGAGGATTCTACCATTAACTGCGTATCTGAGGGACAGGGCTATGGCATGATGATTGCCGCTTACATGGCGGGATATGATCCTGATGCCAAAACAATTTACGACGGTTTATATAATTACTACAAAGCGCATTTGGATTCTATTTCTTTTGAACTGATGGCATGGGAACAAAACACCGCCTGTATTGATACCGCTAATGCCGATAACGCCACTGACGGGGATATGGATATTGCCTATTCTTTATTACTGGCAAACAAGCAATGGGGAAGTACCGGAACCATAAACTATTTGCAGGAAGCCAATAAACTTATTGATTCTATTATGGTTTTTGACATCAATAAGCACAGTCATTATACTGAATTAGGCGACTGGGCAGACACGAACAAGTATCCTCCTGATTCAACATTTGACCCTGCCTATTATTATGCCACGCGCCCTTCTGATTTCATGCCCGACCATTTCAGGGCATTTCAAACTGCCACAGGCGACAACAGATGGGCTAACGTTATTAATGAATGCTACAATATTATAGATACTATCCAGACAAAAAACAGTCCGTCAACAGGATTAATTCCCGATTTTGTAGTGAACCTTAATAATGCGCTGAAGCCTGCTTCTGCTAATTTCCTGGAAGGACCTTACGATGGTGAATATAATTACAACTCATGCCGTGTTCCCTGGCGGCTGACTACAGATTACTTAGTAGCCGGCGAAACAAGAGCAAAAACATCAGTGGATAAAATCAACACATGGCTAAAAAGCAGTACTTCCAATACTCCGTCAAATATTAATTCAGGGTTTTATTTAAACGGGAGCAACCTTCCGGGAAACAATTATTCCGACCCTTCATTTATTGCTCCGTTTACCGTTGGCGCTATGACCAATTCTGCAAATCAAACATGGCTCAATGGGGTTTATGATTTTTTACTGACTCAAAGTTTCGATAGTAATACATATTTCCCAAATACATTAACAATGCTTGACTTAATTGTTATATCAGGAAATTACTGGCCTCCTTACACTATTTCCAGCGGAATACAGACGTCACTCTGCAATGATAATTCATTTAACCTATACCCTAACCCGGCAAAAAACTATATAACAATTGAAAGCCCGCAAGAAGAAATAGGCAGTGGCAGTAGGCAGGAAGTAGTAGTCAGTATAGAAATATATAATTTGCTGGGAGAAAAGATTTACACATCACCGATAACCGATAACCGCTCAGCGATAACCATTAACATAAGCGATATTCCAAGCGGGGTGAATGTAGTGGAGGTGAAAACGGAAAAAGGAGTGGAAGTTAAGAGGTTTATTAAGGAATAAATTATTGAATTTCCTTTTTCAACTTACTGTGTTTGTTTCCGTAAGTAAAATACAGTGAAAGCCCTACAACAAGCCAAATAAGGAAACGCAACCAGTTAGTTATTCCTAGTTCGGTTATAAGGTAAAGGTTTGTAAGCAATCCTAAAATGGGGATAATAGATAGCTTTTTCTTTATAGCAAGGTAAACAAGCACTACTGCAATAACTATAAAACCCAGCATGGGTATCTTGTCTTTGTTTGTATCCCAGAAGCCTAGGTTACCGCCACTAAAATCAAAGAAGTTCCTCACGCCATCCCAATTAAGCAAAAACAAAATAATAAGGGTTGCTATTATTATTGGAGGTAAAATGAAACGGCTGTTATAATAAGGTATCTTAAAGCCTTTGCGTGTTTTTTCGTTCTCATCTTTTTCAACCAGCAAAATACCGCCGCAAACAAGTATGAAGGCAAACAAAGTCCCTATGCTGGTAAGGTCGGTTACTTCGGTAAGGTTAAGAAATAAGGTAGGTATTGCAACAAGTACACCTGCTATAATAGTTGAAAATGCAGGAGTTTTAAAACGCTTGTGTATCCTTGAAAATCTGGGTGGAAGCAATCCATCGCGGCTCATGCTCATCCAGATGCGCGGCTGCCCGACCTGAAAAACCAGCAGTACGCTTGCCATTGCAATAATAGCGCTAACAGCAATGATACCCGAAAGTTGAGTAAGATGCAGTTTCTCGAAAACATACGAAAGCGGATCGCCCACTGCCAACTCCGAATAGCTTACCATTCCCGTCAAAACGAGACTGATGGCGACATACAAAACAGTACAGATGACAAGTGAATATATCATGGAACGGGGCAGGTCCTTCTGCGGGTTTTTGCATTCCTCCGCTGTAGTTGAAATGGCATCAAAGCCGATATAGGCAAAGAATACTCCCGATACCCCTCTTAGAACGCCACCCATTCCATTGGGAGCAAATGGCCGCCAATGCTCAGGTTTTACGTAAAATGCACCCACTCCTATTACCACCAAAAGTATTATGACTTTCAGCAGCACCATGAGGTTGCTGGCAATTTTGCTTTCCTGTATTCCAACGTAAACAAGCCCTGTGATGAAAGCCACAATACCGAAAGCAGGAATATCGGCAATAAAGCGAAGTCCGCCAATTGTGGGTGCATGCACCCATGCATTGTAAGCTTCTTTAAGGGCGGGCGTAAGGTCGGCAAAGGCGGTTCCGGAAACTATTTGTGCAGTAGCTTCATAAAAACCACGAGATGCGGTAAGATAATCCGTTGATAAATATTCCGGAATATTAATTCCAAATCCGCTTAGAAAAGCAGTGAAATAATCGGACCATGATATCGCTACGGCAATATTCCCAACAGCATATTCCATGATCAAATCCCATCCTATGATCCAGGCTATGAGTTCGCCAAAGCTTGCATACGCATAAGTGTATGCGCTGCCACTAATTGGAATACGTGAAGCGAATTCCGCATAACACATTGCTGAAAATCCGCAGGCAACGGCGGTGAAAACAAATAAAAGCGAAACAGCAGGACCACCGTGTGCAGCGGCAGTTCCTATGGTGCTGAATATCCCTGCTCCAATGATTGCAGCTATCCCGAATGCAGTAAGATCGCGAACATTCAGGTTCTTTTTAAGAGTTTGCCCTTCCTTAACATCATCTGCATGACGAAGAATATGCGCTATAGACTTTCGGCGGAAATATTTACCTGTATTCAAATGAAAGTATTTCTAGAAAACAATCAGTATTTTAAATGGCAACTCTTTTATGGCAACTATGACTTATTCTTTATTCCAGCTTGCCCCGTCTTTCGTGTCTTTTACGCTTATGCCCAGTTTGGCAAGCTCGTCGCGGATCTTATCGGAAGTAGTAAAATCCTTATTTTCTTTGGCATTTTTACGAAGCGATAATATTAACCCCATTAAACCATCTACCGAATCATTCCCGGAATCTGCTGTCTCATTGCGTAACCCGAGAATATCGAAAGCAAAATCATCGAACAGTTTTTTCAATGATTCAATATCCTGCTTTGTAAGTTTTTCTTTCCCGTCGTTGGCAGAGTTAATGATACGGGCTGCTTCAAACAAACCGGATATTACCATGGGGCTGTTAAAGTCATCATTCAGGGCATCATAGCATTCTTTTGAAAGCTTTGCTATATCTACAGTTGACATAACAGTAGCTTTCACCTTTTTGAGTGTTTCATAAGCATGCATCAGTCGTTTCAGCCCTTTCTCGGCCGCCTGTAAGGCTTCATTCGAGAAATCAAGCGTACCGCGATAATGTGCCTGAAGTATAAAAAACCGTATGGTCATCGGGCTGTAAGCCTGTGTCAACGCTTTATGCTTACCTGTGAAAAATTCTTCGAGTGTAATAAAATTCCCCAGAGATTTTCCCATCTTCTGACCATTAATGGTGATCATATTATTATGTAACCAGTACTTTACAGATTCTTTTCCGTTAGCAGCTACCGATTGCGCAATTTCGCATTCATGATGTGGAAAAAGCAAGTCCATTCCGCCTCCGTGAATATCAAAATATTCACCAAGGTATTTTGTGCTCATTGCAGAACATTCGAGGTGCCATCCAGGGAATCCTTCGCTCCATGGAGAAGGCCAGTGCATAATATGTTCGGGCGATGCTTTTTTCCATAATGCAAAATCAAAAGGATTTTTCTTTTCATCCTGACCTTCCAGTTCTCTTGTGTTTGTCATCAGATCATCAAGCACACGGCCTGAAAGTTTTCCGTAAGTATGCTTCTTATTATATTTTTCTACATTAAAATAAACCGACCCATTAATTTCATAAGCCATACCGGTATTCATTATCTTTTTTATCATTTCGATCTGCTCAATGATATGGCCTGAAGCACGTGGTTCTATGCTTGGAGGGAGTACATTCAGCATATTCATATAAGTATGGTAACGGTCGGAATAATATTGCGCAACCTCCATAGGTTCAACCTGATCAACTTTGGCTTTTTTAGCAATTTTATCTTCGCCTTCATCTGCATCACTCTCTAGATGTCCTACGTCAGTGATATTACGAACATAACGAACCTTATACCCCAAATGTTTCAGATAACGAAAAACCAAATCGAAAGTTACTGCCGGGCGAGCATGCCCTAAATGAGGGTCGCCGTAAACTGTAGGTCCGCAAACATACATGCCGACAAAGTTTCCCTTGACAGGTATAAATTTTTCTTTCTTACGGGCGAGTGTATTGTAAACAATTAATTCCTGATTCATTATATGATAAATTTAAACCTGCAAATTAAAAGAAAATTGTTTAAAACATAGAATAAATTTCCTTGATGATTAAATTAATCATGAAGCAATTAAAATAGTATAAGTTTATTTTTATTGTAGCAAAATAGTATAAATTTGCACTGTTAACTAAAAAAAAATAATTTAAAACCACTATATGAAAAAAATCTTAATTGTTGGAGCCGTCGGACAAATAGGTTCTGAACTGACAATGGAACTCCGTCGTATTTATGGCAATCAGAATGTAATTGCCAGCACACGTAAAACTCCTCCTTCCGATAAAGTAAAAGAATCCGGCCCTTTCGAATTCTTTGATATCGTGAATAAACAAGCCATGTATGATGTATGTAAAAAGTACAATGTTGATTGCATCATTAATATGGCCGCTATCCTTTCGGCTGTTGGTGAGCAAAACCCTTTGGCAGCATGGGATATCAACATGAACGGGTTGATCAATGCTCTTGAAATTGCACGTGAAATGAAGATGTCGCAGGTGCTTTGCCCAAGTTCAATTGCCGTGTTCGGTCCCGGAACACCGCTGGATTGCGCACCACAGGAAACAGTTCTGCATCCTTCCACCATGTATGGTATTACCAAAGTCGCAGGAGAACTGGTTTGTGATTATTATGTGAAGAAATACAATCTTGATGTCCGCGGGTTGCGTTATCCCGGTATCATCAGCAACGAAACGCTTCCTGGCGGAGGAACAACCGACTACGCTGTTGCCATTTATTATGATGCAGTGAAATTCGGCAAATATACCTGCTTTGTAAAAGCTGATACACGCCTTCCGATGATGTATATGCCCGATTGTCTGAAAGCAACTGTTGATTTGATGCAAGCTGATTTTTCGAAACTGAAACATCACAGCGATTTCAATGTCGGCGCCATGAGTTTTTCGGTTAAAGAAATGGCTGAAAACATTAAGAAACACATGCCCAACTTCACCATTGATTATAAGCCCGATTTCCGCCAGGCTATTGCCGACAGCTGGCCCGATGCTGTTGATGATAAAGCTGCCCGCCAGGAATGGGGATGGAAACCCAGTTTTGACCTGGATGCCATGACCAAGGACATGTTAAAAGTGATTGGTGAAAAACATAAAAAAGGATTAATTTAAAAACATATATATAAAGGAGATATTATTATGCAAAAGAAAATGAAAGCATTTCTTGGCGAAGAGCTAAAGAAATTAGAAGAACAAAAACTTTTTAAACACGAACGCATTATTGAAAGTCCCCAGGGCGCTGAAATTATTGTAAAAGGCAAAAAGTGTCTGAACTTCTGCGCTAACAATTATCTTGGGCTTTCATCACATCCCGACCTGATCAAAGCTTCGCACGAAGAAATTGACCGCAGAGGTTATGGTTTATCGTC
>JBEKEO010000148.1:0-7688 GCA_050013795.1 Bacteroidales bacterium | reverse complement strand
TAGCATTGCTTCAATGGCTCGTGGTTGACGTTGCAGGGCAGTGTGGTTTAATAACAATAGCAAGGCGGACACGTCAGACTTCGTCTGACAAGTCCGCCACTGCAAGCAATGCCGACCGTTAGGTGCAAGCGCCAATAAATTAAAAAAAGTAAAGACTGACTTCTGACACTTCAGTGCAACTTGACAGTTCAGCAACAAAAGACAAAAAGCCGACACTCAAGCCCACCCAAGAGTTTAAATTTTTACCCCACCGCACTTTTCGCCGATGGCGTTTTGGCTATTGCACATTGCAGCACATTTGCAGCCTATCTTTAAAGGCAGAAATTATTTCGGCTGCAAAAGAGCTGCAATTTCCCATCACGTTCTTCTTACTTTTATGAATAAAAAGGGCTTCGCTAAAGAAAGCGAAGCCCTTTTCTTGATGCTTTCTTTTCCAAACTTATTTTATCACTACTATCTTATCCGAGGCTATTTGTTTATTGTTTGAAAAAGCATGATAGAAATAAATGCCCACCGGTAAATTACTATGGGAAATTGAAACTATATTTTCGCCCCCTTTAAGCAATTGGCTGAGCAGTTCATTACCTAGCATATCATAAACTACAAACTTGCCTGTTTCCTCTTCAGGGATTTTGTATTTTAACTGCATAGAGCCATAATTTGGATTTGGATAAAGAGAAAAATATTTATCAGGATTATTAATTTTACTAACACTTTTTACAGAATTATGATTAGATAAAATAGTTGGAGGAAGCTTATTATTTTGCGTACTTGAAACACATGGACTTGTAGTACAAGGATAACCGACATATGCATCAAAATTATTTTTTGCATCAAAGCCGGGTTTTAGATTTATTACATTACCAGCGTGGAAAACAACATTACTGCCAGAAGGAATAGTAACATTACCTTGAATTTGATATGGATTAACATCAGAACCTGCTGAAATGGAATAAGACGCTTGAATTGGAGCATTTTGAGGATAAGGATGAGTAAGTGTTTGATTTTGGATATATACTTGTGAAGTAATATCATTTGAAGGAAACTTATTTCCAATAATGTTTAATAAGAAGTCCCTTTTTTCCGCAGTTAACAACGTGTGTGCCTCATTAAAAGAATTAGGATATGTTGGTTCATCATCATCGTCAAAACAACCCGTTGGAGTAGCAGGTGCAGTAAGGATATAATCAAAAGGTGTGGTGTAGTTATCAGGGTTGTTATAAGGGATAATAGGAATATTAATTGCAAAATCATCGCCATCTAAATCAGTTTCGGTATAATTATTCCCGTAATAGTTTATGGGCATATAATCTAATGCGCTACAAGTCGGAATAAAATCAAAAAAAGGCTGATTTAAATTAATAGTTGTCTCAGTTGAACCACTCCATGTAGAACCGGAACTAACATAATCATCTAAATATGGATAATAGCTACCAGGTGCACCATCATAAGGCTGGGTGCCCTCAACAGAATATGTAGTTGTACCAGAATTAACTTCCCAAACTTGAAAAATAGGACCATTATTACCATCTGGCAATGCCCACACTTGAGAATACATGAGAAGAATTAGACCCTCCAACGATGTACCAACATCTAATATTTCAGATTGCGGATTTAATGTATTAGTACTATTAGATCCTTTTCCATTATTTTGTAAAGTAGGCTGACCTGTAGGAGCATTTATACCATCACTAACATAACCTGAACCATTTGAAATGCCTACTAATAAAGGTTGGGTAGGATAGTAGCCAAGGTTATCACGTAAATCTTGCATCAATGATGTTCTTAGTGGATCGCACCCAAGAGTTGGCCATTGATCATAATGATAATTTAATAATTGTTTTGCTGCAGGGCTATTTATTACATTAAGCCCCGTCTCTACATCATCGTATGAACTAAAATAATTCATAAATAACTGTAATCCTAATGGAAAATTAGCACCCTGATTTGGCGAATCGAGCAAAACGAAAGTACTAACGTCATGAGGAATAGTATTTTTCTCCATATAACAAAGCGCATACCTACCGATAATACCACCCATGCTTGGGCCAATAAGAATGTTTGGATTATTTCCCACTTTGTTTGCATTAATCCATTGTAAAATATTAACAAGCACTAAAGCGTTTTTCTGTATCCAGTCGGCTCCATAATCCCAATCCACTACCACAATATCATAATCATAACAACCGGAACCGGATTGCAGGTACCCAATAGTTTGCTGTTCATTTAACTTGTCATATAAATCGCAATAACTAAATTTATATTGTGGTACATTGGGATCAAACCCATCTAATAAAATTAAAGGATTTGTTAAAACAGTATGGCCAGGGGCATACCATATAGTAACTTCTGCAGAACCAATAGAACTACCATTATCATTAGGATTGTTGGTATTTACATAATTATAATTATAAGAATAAATAGGTGTTGTCCATCCAGGAACGAAATTAGGAAAGTCATTTGGTCCCCAATCAGGTGTGGGCACGCCAGGGCAACTGAGATTAATTGTAAATGCGGCAAATAATGAAGAGTTGTTTTTAAAAACCGTATTTATTTGAATAGTTTTTTGTCCTGATGTTGAGTAATTTATTCTTACCGTTTGATTTTTCTGGTAAACATTAAACCCGGCGCCATCGTCAAAATCAATTTCAAAATGGTCAACAGGCAAGGTATCGTTTGAAAAATAATAATCATCGGAAATTAAAAAATTAGCTTCTGGCGAATTAATATTGACCAGCGAAGCCGCAGTAAAAAGCCTTTTATTATTATAAGGCGACTTAGTTCTGCCCTGCACATCGGAAAACCGATAGTTTTGAAAAGTTACTAAACCTTTAATTAATGCCGAATCGTCAAGAATATTATATTTAACATTTAATATCCCGATAGGAATAACATTTTGTTGTTTAAACATATTATTTGCTTTTTGAAATGTATTAGAAATATCGGGAAACTTCTGTTTTGTAACACAAGCTTTATTAATTTCAAAATACAGTTCACGCCATTTGCCAATGTTAGCTATGCCAATACTATCAATGCCGTCAAATTTGTTTATATTTACAAATGATATTACTTTATTATATAGTATCTTCGTTGGAATGCTATTGGTATCTAAATGACTAAATATTTGCTGAATATCGGCTGCTGCACCATTACTGTTATTTGTAACATATCCTGATGGAGTTTGACTAAAAATCGAACTATAAGAAAAGATGAATATTATCAATAATTTTGTTTTCATATTTTATTATTTATATAAAGTTTGCTTACCAGAATTACTATTAGGAGGATAAGAAGGAGTGCAAAAAAACATGTCATTACCAAAACAACCAGGCACTCGTCCTAATTGTAAATTTAAAGTATTACTATTTAAATTTGTAATATCATATATATTCGTATCAGGGAAAAAGCAACAACCACAGTGCCCATTCCAGCATGGTACACCCAGCGAATCAAATCTAAGAATATATAAAAAGGATTGATAATTTGTATTATCATAATGAGAGAAAGGGACATTCGTATAATTTATCCACCATTTACATTTATATGAGCTGCTCCATAAATTACCCTTAGAGCCGTTATAATTCAAATATGCTACATTACCCGGGTCAAATACTATAGTTACTTTATTATTATGTCCAATATTAGTATCACAATACCCAATAGAAGCACTCCATGTACCATATAAGTCAGATTCATTATATTTAGGACCATTATTATTTTTCTTACATTCTACTGATAAAAATAATATCAATAGAATAAATAAAGCTAAAAATATTATTATTTTTTTCATAATGAAATTATTTAAAATATAACGTTATTTAGCATTAAGTTTTTTCTCTAATTCCTTAATACGTTTATCTTGTTCTATTATATATAGAGTTAGCTCTTCAATTTTTTGTAATAACTGGGTATCCATTTTCCCTAATGAAATACTACCTTCCGCTTCCATTTGCTTTGCGGAAGCAATACCCGGCAAATGGCTATTTTGTTTGATAAAGATATTGAGAGAATCTATTGGCATTAGATAATAATTTTTATCAAATACAAAATCGCATGTGCCATATGAACATATTTTTATTTCATCAGTTGCTCTTATAGTACCAATAACATCTAATTGATATTGGGGACTCACTGTTCCAATACCCACAAAACCTACATCAAGTAAAGTCATTACAGGCGTAGTAATATTAAACGGATATATTGCACTTATAATGTCTAACCTTGTATTATAGGGATTAGAGGAGTTTTTTAGCTGCGGTATAATGTCCCATGCAGAAGAATTATTGGCGTGCCACAGGATATTTTCTAACCTTATTCCTGCCGGTGGATCAGGAGGAGGGGGATTAATAATATTATTACAAGCATTATTATATGGAATACCATTAACCGTACTTACGTGCAATTGTCTTTGAGGTGTAAAAGTGCCAATGCCCACGAAGCCGGGACTGGTATTGTTCATATCGGCATTCAATATGGTGTTATAGTTAAAACAGCCATTATAATTGCTCTGTATCAATAAATCTCCATTATCTGTCCAAATATTATTACCAGGAATAGCAGGGTTTGATCCGATGAATGTTGAATTTCCAACTTGAATTTTATTTGCTACCTGTAACGAATCCGCAATAGTGTAATTAAAAGTACCAGTAGCACCTGTTGGTCCCGTAACGCCTTGAACCCCCTGATTTCCTTGTGCTCCTGTTGCTCCATTTGTACCATTAGTTCCGTTGCTGCCTGCTGCACCTGTGGGTCCAGTTACGCCTTGTATTCCTTGTGCACCAGTTGCACCTGTAGTTCCATTACTGCCTGCTGCTCCCGTGGGTCCAGTTATTCCTTGTGCACCTGTAGCTCCCGTTGCACCATTATTACCATTGCTCCCTGTTGGCCCTGTAACGCCCGTAGTGCCTGTTGGTCCAGTCGGACCTGTTGCACCCGTTGGACCTGTAGCCCCCGGAGGTCCGCTTAATGTTGCTTCAATTTCAAAATTATCTATTCTTAGCGTTCCCGTTCCGCTGGCGCCGCTTGCCATAATACGGATGTAAACATTATTTTGATTATTAATAGCGGTTACACCCGAAAGGTCAAAAACCTGTTCAGCAAAGCTGCCATTGCCGGGCGACATTGTAGTCCCAAAATTTGTATAACTACTACCATCGGTGCTATAGGCGATGGTAATAGTTTGCGCTCCTGTTGTGCTTCGCTGGGCTTGCATGTACAATTCAAAACTTTTATAAGAGCTTATAGAACTTCCCCCAAGTTGGAAAGTCCAGTAGCGAGTATTCGTTCCGCTGCTGTTGCTCATAGCAAGGGCGTATCCTGCCGTGGTGTTGGCTGTGAATGCCGAACTTCCGCTGGCTGTACCGGAATATGTAAGGTAACTTTCTGTTCCGGTAACACTACATGTTATACCGCTTGCCAAAGTCGGCGATAATGTGCTGTAAGAACTACCGCTGTTAAAATCAAAGTTAACAATGGTGGGTTGTGCTGTAACGCTGCTAATAACAGCTATTATATAAACAGCCGTCAGCAAGCTCTTAAATAAAGTGTTGTAAATTTTTTTCATTGTCGAATTGTTTAAATTTTTTATAATGAAATTATTATTAATAGAGAAATGAAAATATCGAGCAGCTAATTTAAGATATATAAAATCTATTGTCAATTAGTATTTATACTTAGATTAACGCTTTATTTTTGCGGTTAACTTATATGCCTTAATTAAATATAAGTTCACTTATATATAAAAAAAAACGCCACAGTTTCCCGTAGCGTTAATTTTCTCATTAATTATATATTTACAAAGTCGGTGTCGGAGCCCCCGAATTACTCTGCCCGTGAGCAAGCACCGCAGTAACATGAGCGTCATCCATTGGAGCCTCGTTATAAACTATCAAAATATGGCCGAAAGGCATTTTAAAAGCACTCGGCACTTCCATCTTCAGTTCACTTCTTGAAGCTATTTCTATTCCGCCCGTAGTCGGCAAATTAGTATTATCAGCCAGATATACTTTAATTTTAGCATATTCGCTGTGATTCCTTATTGTAAACGTATCAGTAGGCAAAAATTTCTGTGTAAACAAAGCAACATGTTCCAATGGCATCAAATAAACTTCTTCCGACATTTGAGCATGTCCTAAATTAACAATAATGCACGAATTATCATAAGTCTGTACAAAAACAGGCTGTACCAGTTTAAGCGTTTGAACCAAAGTATTCAGCGTTTTCCCGCCTTTACGCAATAATTTAAAATTGCTTTTAATGTTACCAGTTGAAGTCTTTCTTGTAGCCTGTAACACCCCATGTTGAGGCACGGCAGTAGTCAGATTTTGAATAGCTGTATTAAAATTAGTCAAATCAGCAGCCGTAATATTAAAAGGGGCTAAAGTAGCTATCGGCACAGCTGTAGCTTGGGTATAAATCAAATTCATTTTAGTTAAAGCATCCTGAACCTCACATTTCAACAGGTCAGTTTTCTTATAATGCATTATGTTATACAAGGTTGTATTACTGGTGTCGTCAGCATAAGCCCTCATTCCGGTGCAAACATGCAACGCCAGCACTTCAGCCGCTGTCCATGCATTAAATTTTGCTACAGTTGTTCCAGTAATTTCACTTTCCTGTATTCCTGCATCCGTTAGAATTGCTGCATATAAGTTCTCAACGTTTGTTTTAGCTGCAACAATTTTAGCATTAGTATTCCATACACCCGGGCTGGCGTTCATAACACCCCTGCGAGTGATTACCATTCTTAGGTAATTTAGTTGATTTTTTGTCATTTTCCCTTGGCTTTGGTTAATATTTACGTGTTTTTATGATGAAAATAGGTTGAATTTAATGTACATTTTCTCTCCGCAACGTAAAGCGACCTCTCCGGTACGTGAAGCGACTAATCCGGAGCGTAAACCTGACAGTCCGGCATGTGAAGCGACCATTCCGAAGCGTGCACCTGACAGTCCGGCACATGAAGCGACCTCTCCGGAGCGTGCACCTGACAGTCCGGCACGTGAAGCGACCATTCCGAAGCGTGAATCTGACAGTCCGTCACATGAAGCGACCTCTCCGCTTAGGTGAGACACCTCTCCGGTCAATAAAGTTTGTTTTTCTTTCAGGTTATATACCCTTCCGTTTTGTAAAGTATGATTTCAGCTTAAAGAAAACAGCTTTTTGTTATCAAAAGAAGACTTTCCCTTCCGGTCAAACTGTTCTCTTTTATAGGTAGGAGATCCTTTGTAAAAGCAAAGATAAAAACAATTATTGTAAAAAAGGCTATTTATTTCATTTTTTTTCTATTTAAAGACATAAAAACGATACCAACCCCGCAATGTAAAGCACATTTGCAGCTTCTATTTTAAACGCATAAAGTGTTTGGCTGCAAATAAGCTTTCCATTTTTCCCCCGCTTTCTGTAATTACCTATTCTCGGCATACAAAAATCCCTTCCCTTCTGTAAAAATTTAAACCCCTTCGCACATTCCCCCTGACAAAAACTTTAAGTCGACTGTGTGCAAAATAAGACTGTTATCGTGGTCGTCTGATACGGCAGCAGACTCTTGCGCCAGCACCTAACTTAGCATTGCTTCAATGGCGGGTGGTTGACGTTGCAGGGCAGTGTGGTTTAATAACAATAGCAAGGCGGACACGTCAGACTTCGTCTGACAAGTCCGCCACTGCAAGCAATGCTGGCCGTTATGC
>JBEKEO010000147.1:0-7747 GCA_050013795.1 Bacteroidales bacterium | reverse complement strand
CAATATGGGATTATTCATGGCGTATTCCATCTGACCATTAAAAAACAAAAAAAGAAACAGATGAAGTAATTCATATGCTAATCAACAATTATTATTAACCTAAATTTAAAAATCATGGAAGAACAAAACGTTAACACAACAGTTGAAACAAAAAAAATGCCTGGATTCCTTAAAGTACTTTGTATTTTAAGTTTTGTAGGAATTGGTCTTGGTTTTATTTCAGCTATTTACAACATTTTTACTTTTCAATCCACTATTGATGCAATGAAAAGTCTTAACGGACTTTTAGGCGGCACCGATCTGGGAAGTTCAATTGATGCATTAATAAAATACGGGCAGATAGTTTATATTATTAATGCTGTTTGCGTTATAATATGCCTTATCGGAGTACTGATGATGTGGAAACTCAAAAAAACAGGCTTCTACATTTATCTGGTTGGCGAAATTGCCCCTGCAATTTTCTCCTTCGCCTTATTAGGCGGCTTCGGCGCTTTAGGCACTATGGCTATGGTTATGGGACTCATTTTCCCCATTGCATTCATCATAATGTACGGCCTGAACCTGAAACACATGAGCTAATAGCTTTATTATTTTTTAAGAAGGCTGCTTTTATCACCAGGCAGCCTTTTTTATTACATACTAATTGTCATTGCTTTAGATATAATGTCTATTTCAGGCATGAAACGTTGATTTCTTGAACCGAAGACTCGATTTCCCGGACTGAAGACTCAATTTCTTGAACTGAAGACCCGATTTCCTAAACTGAAGACTCGATTTCCTGAACTGAAGACTCAATTTCTCGGACTGAAGACTCAATTTCTCGGACTGGAGACTCGATTTCTTGAACTGAAGACTCAATTTCTTGGATGTCAGCATCGATTTCTCGGATGTCAGCATCGATTTCTCGGATGTCAGCATCAATTTCTTGGATGACAGCATCAATTTCTTGAACGACAGCATCGATTTCTTGGATGTCAGCATCGATTTCTCGGATGTCAGTATCGATTTCTTTGATGACAGCATCAATTTCTTGAACGACAGCATCGATTTCTCGAATGACCATATTAATTTCCTGCCAACTGCTGCTGCATCCTGCCTATTTCCTTTAATATCCTAATATCTCAATATCAATTCTTCTATTTTAATGCAAAAATCTTAAATCCACCTTCAAAACTCTTCAATCTCCCAACCCGGAACTCCAAACTAATATTATTCCTTACCTTTGTGCAAAACAATTCCATTGGATTCAGCACAGCAAACCTATATAGCCAAAACAGTAGCAGGACTGGAAGAAATACTTGCTGCAGAACTTACTCAGCTTGGGGCGCAGGAAGTCAAAACAATTAAGCGCGCTGTAAGTTTTACCGGCGATACACAGCTTCTGTATAAAGCCAATCTCTGGTGCCGAACAGCTTTGCGCATATTAAAACCGCTGTTCACTTTTCCGGCAGCCAACAACGAAGTTTTATATAAAGGTATTAATGAGTATAGCTGGGAGAAGATATTTACAGTAAATAACACTTTTGCTATCGACAGCGTAGTGAACGATTCTTCTTTCACTCATTCGCATTTCGTTTCTCAAAAGGTGAAAGATGCCATAGCAGATAAGTTCAGGAGCATTGGCGGTTCAAGGCCCACCGTTAATATTGAAAATCCCGACATCAGGATAAACATACATATTTATAAAGATGTTTGCGATGTGTCCTTAGATAGCTCCGGCGAATCTCTGCATAAACGTGGATATAGGGTTGCCGGTGGATTAGCTCCCTTAAGCGAAGTGCTCGCTGCTGGCCTTATTCTGTTAAGTGGGTGGGATGGCAAAAGGAATTTTATCGATACCATGTGTGGCTCAGGTACCATAGTTATTGAAGCCGCTTTGATTGCACAACACATTGCACCTGGCTCTTTCAGGAAATCATTTTCATTTATGAACTGGAAAGATTTCGATTCATCACTTTGGAACGAATTAAAACGGCAGGCAGCAGAACAGCAAACAGAAAGCAGTTGCCATATATCCGGTTCCGACATCGAAGCAAGGGCAATAAGGAATACAAGAGGGAATGTTATCTCTGCAGGCATGCAGAAATCCATCAGTTTGCAGGTTGCGCCATTCAATGAATTCAAAGCTCCCGAAGGTGGCGGTGTAATGATAATAAATCCTCCTTATGGAGAGCGAATGGTGGAAGATGACATCGTTGCATTTTATAAAAGCATAGGCGATGCTCTCAAAAAGAATTACCATGGCTATGATGCATGGATAATCAGCTCCGACCTGAATGCATTGAAATTTCTCGGACTAAAACCTACAAGAAAAATTGCTATTTTTAACGGCCCGCTCGAATGCCGTTACATGAAATTCGGTATATATGAAGGCAGTAAAAGAACAAAGTTCAACCAGCAATGAACACCAACTTTGAGGTAAATACGCTCGGCAAAAGTACTATTAAATCGCCTATTAGTTTGGGTTACGATAAAGGTGATGGCATATATAATTATGTAAAGGAAGAACAGCGCATCATTTACGATCGCCATCTTGAAAGCATTATTAAGCACACAAACAAGGGCGATGCACCTGTATCCTTTGAGAAAGCAGGCCCCCGTGAATTCATTTTCTTTGAACCTGCCAAAACGAAAGTGGGGATAGTTACATGCGGTGGCTTATGCCCCGGATTGAACAATGTTATCCGCAGCATAGTGATGGAATCATATTACAGGTATGGAATTGAAAAGATTATCGGCTTCCAGTTCGGCTTTGAAGGATTGATACCTTCTTATAAGCATCCATATATTGAACTGAATCCGGAACTTGTTGATGATATACATTTACAAGGGGGCAGCATACTTGGTTCATCTCGAGGAGATCAGGAAATAAGTGAAATTGTCAGTACGCTTGAAAGAAATAATATCAATATCTTATTTTGCATAGGCGGAGATGGAACCTTAAGAGCCGCTAACCTCATCTACGATGAGGTAACTAAGCGGGGACTAAAAATATCCATTGCCGGCATTCCAAAGACCATTGATAATGATATTTGTTTTATTGAGAAATCATTTGGCTTCGAAACTGCATTCTCCAAAGCGCACGATATTATTGCCGATGCGCACAATGAAGCAAAAGGATATTATAACGGCATTGTTATTATTAAACTCATGGGGCGCGATTCCGGCTTTATTGCTGCAAGCGCATCACTCTCCATGCAGGAAGTGAATTTTGTTCTTGTTCCCGAAATGGGAGAGTTTGATTTGACCGGAGATAAAGGATTCCTAAACGTGCTGAAGAAAAGAATAGAACTGAAACACCATGCTTTAATTGTTGTTGCAGAGGGGGCCGGACAACACCTATTCAATGAACAAAGCCATGAAAAGGATGCTTCAGGAAACATCAAACTGAAAGATATTGGAATCCTTTTGAAAGATAAGATTGAAGATTATTTTAAAGAGCAGAAAATATCTGTTTCTATCAAATACATCGACCCGAGCTACATCGTTCGCAGCGCTCCTGCAACAGCCAACGACAGTAAATTCTGCAGCCAGCTTGCACAAAATGCAGTGCATGGAGCTATGGCAGGTAAAACAGGATTTGTCGTCGGCATCTGGAGTGATTACTTTACGTACCTCCCTATATCTGTAACTATAAGCGAAAGAAAAAAGATTGACTTGGAAAGTGAATTGTGGTGGAATGTTATAGAAGCCACGGGCCAACCAATGTCGTTTAAAAATTAATTCCATAATGGAACGCATCACCCTCTTTGCAGATGTATTGTTGCCTCTTCCTCTTCCCGGTTATTATACCTACAGGGTTCCTTATGAACTGAACGATGAGATACATTCCGGCCAAAGAGTGGTAGTGCAATTCGGCAAGAAGAAGATTTATACTGCACTTGTCAGGAGGATACACGGAAGCCTGCCAGCATTCAGCGATGTAAAATATATACTTTCCATTCTTGAAGACGAAGCCTTAGTTAACGAAAAGCAATTCACTTTATGGGAATGGATGGCTTCTTATTATATGTGCACTCCCGGAGAAGTGATGAATGCCGCTCTTCCTTCTGCTTTAAAACTTGCCAGCGAAACCAAGATAGTGATGAGCCCTTCATTCAGCGGAGATATTACCAACCTGAATGAAAAAGAATTGCTTTTGACAGAATCACTCAATGAAAGGAAAGTATTAACGATTAATGATGTTGCCAAACTCATTGAACAAAGAACTGTCATCCCTCTTATCAAGAATATGATTGAAAAAGGGGTTGTTATTCTTGAGGAAGAATTGATGAATAGTTACAAACCCAAAACTGAAACTTTTGTAAGGCTTACAGAAAAATACAAGGATGAAAAATTCCTGAAAGATATATTCGACAATCTGGAAAAGAAAGCTCCGAAACAGCTTGAGATATTGATGTATGTTTATAGTAAAATGCTTCAGCAAAAGAACAATGAAGGTACATCACGCCCTGAAATGCTGAAAGAACTGAATACATCAGCCGCCCAGCTTAATGCACTTGTTAAAAAGGGAATTTGCGAATTATACACGGTTGCAATAACTCGCCTTCTCAATTATGATGATGCTGTAAAAAGTGTTGTTGAATTCAGCGAGCACCAGTCGGAAGTATATGATGAGATAAAAACAGGATTTGAAAAGAAGGATATTGCATTGCTTCATGGAATAACTTCAAGCGGTAAAACGGAATTATACATCAAGCTGATTGAAGAGGCTGTCAGCCAGGGAAAGCAAGCTTTATATCTTTTGCCCGAAATTGCGCTAACAACTCAAATCATCAACAGGCTCAGGAAAGCATTCGGAAATAAAGTGGGAGTATATCATTCCAAGTTCAACGATTTTGAAAGAGTTGAAATATGGAATAAGGTCATGTTAAATAGTTCTGAAAATAAAGATAAAGAAGGCGCTTACCAAATTGTCCTTGGTGCAAGATCAGCATTGTTTCTGCCATTTAGCAACTTAGGTCTTGTAATAGTGGATGAAGAACACGACAGTTCCTATAAACAATTCGACCACTCCCCGCGTTACAATGCAAGGGATACTGGCATTTACCTTGCTAAACTTCATCATGCAAAAACCTTGCTTGGTTCTGCTACTCCGTCACTTGAAAGTTTTTACAACGCAAAGAATGATAAATATGTTTTTGCGGAATTGAATAAAAGATATGGCGGTGTTTTACTTCCCGAAATATTTATCGCTGATGTAAAAGAGGAAACAAAGCGAAAGAGAATGAAATCTCATTTCACCCCCTTTCTTCTGGAACATATAGAAGAGGCTTTAAAAAATAAAGAGCAGGTAATCCTGTTTCAAAACCGCAGAGGATTTTCCACTCGTCTTGAATGTGATGTTTGTCATTGGGTGCCTCAGTGTACGCATTGTGACGTTACACTGACTTATCACAAAAGATCAAATCAACTGATTTGTCATTACTGCGGGTATACAACAAATATTCCTGAGCGCTGTCCGGCTTGCAGTAATAACAAAATACTGATGCACGGATTTGGCACGGAGAAACTGGAAGAAGAACTTCCTGTTTACTTCCCAAATGCGAAAGTTTTCCGCATGGATCTTGACACTACCCGCAGCAAATATGGTCATCAGCAGATCATCAATGATTTTGAAGACCATAAAATAGATATACTCGTAGGCACACAAATGGTCACCAAAGGCCTCGACTTTGAAAACGTGAGTGTTGTGGGCATTATGAATGCTGATAGTATGATAAGCTATCCCGACTTTCGTGCATTTGAAAGAAGTTTTCAGTTGATGGCGCAGGTTAGTGGGCGTGCAGGCAGAAAACAAAAACGCGGTAAAGTTATCATACAAACATACGACCCTTATCATTCGGTAATAAGATATTTGATAGACAATGATTACATGGCAATGTACAATAGCCAGATCGCTGAAAGAATAACTTACAAGTATCCGCCAATCTATAAGTTGATTCAAATTTCGCTTAAACATAAGAATGCAGATAAGCTTAATAATTCCGCAAAAGAATTGGGGATCAATTTAAGAAAGACATTTGGTCAGCGTATAATTGGTCCAGAGTATCCTGTTATATCAAGGATACGTAATGAATACATTAAAAATATTTTACTGAAGATTGAAAAAGAATTTTCTCTCAGCAAAGCAAAATCAATACTGACAGAGTATATTGAAAATCTTAAAGCTGACAAAAACCATACAGGATTAAGAGTGATGATCGATGTGGATCCAATGTAAATTGATTTTACTTCACTTTTGTTGAAGCGGAATCACCGTTATGCACAATAAGAAATATATCTTCACTGTCGCGTTTCATCTGATATCTTTCCCTTGCAAACTTTTCCAGATTGACAGGGTTTGTGAGGAGTTCAATAGTTTCTATACTATCTTCTTTTATCTGTTGTAAGTAATATTTCTTATCATTCTTTAACTGGTGAAGTTTCTTAGCCAGGTCTATTTGCGAGATAAGGTTATTCCTGTCAAAGAAAGATATCCACACAAAAAAAACCATGAAAGTAAAAAGGTATTTGTACTTGATAATATAAACAAGTATTCTGAGCCTCTTCATAATGTTGAAAGCATAAAAGTATTCAAACAAAGTGCTAAAAAATGTAATATAGCGAGTTTTTTGCTAACAGGGAAATGTTTAAAACACAGCATTTAGAACAAACCGTGAATATTGGCATTCACCTTATCGATGATCATGCCAAGGTCTTCGGGCTTGTCACCAAAATTGATATTATCCACATCAACTATAAATAATTTTCCCGAAGTGTATGTGGAAATCCATGCTTCATAGCGTTCATTAAGGCGTTTCAAATAATCAAGACGAATAGAGTTTTCGTAATCCCTTCCTCTTTTCTGTATCTGGTTAACAAGAGTCGGTACGCTTGCCCTTAAATACACAAGCAGATCAGGAGCCTGGAGAAATGAAGCCATTAGTTCAAAAAGGGATGAATAGTTTTCAAAATCTCTGGTACTCATTAAACCCATAGAATGCAGGTTTGGAGCGAAAATATAAGCATCTTCATAAATGGTGCGGTCCTGAATTACATCTTTTCCGCTTTTCCTGATATCAACCACCTGCCTAAAACGGCTATTCAAGAAATATATCTGCAGATTGAACGACCAGCGTTGCATATCTTCATAAAAATTATTCAGATAAGGGTTGGTATCAACATCTTCATAATGAGCTTTCCATTTGAAATGTTTTGACAAGAGACTTGTCAGGGTTGTTTTTCCCGATCCTATATTTCCTGCAACTGCTATATGCATGACATGTTTTTTAAATTCATGGACTAAAGTAATATATTTTTTAATTCAAAATAAGTTAAGAACAAATTTTAAATTATTTTATTGAATAGATTTTAACAGTTGTTGAATCCCGCACAAACAGCCTGTCCTTCTCATAACGGGTGTTGATAACATTTTTCAAAGGCAAATCAAGCGACTGCTGCTCGAAAGTTTTAACATTATACCGTATTTCCTGCGATGCAGTTGAATAAATAATATTATCATCTACAACCTGAAATGAAGTAATATTCCTAAAAGGTATTTTTTTTGAATATGTTCCGTATTTATCAAAAATAAAGATTCCGTTTGCTGTATCACTCAAGTAAACTTTGCTTCCCGTTTCAATCAGGAAAATTGGTTTAATTTCTATACCTGTTAGTTGTGCAATATTACCGCTTTGATTGGTGTTTTGAAGATATTGATCAAATCTTTCTAACTGGAAATCCGGCTGGTCGTAAACCCAGAAAC
>JBEKEO010000146.1:0-7930 GCA_050013795.1 Bacteroidales bacterium | reverse complement strand
AAAAGATGGGCTAATCATGCGCCTGTGCTTATAGTGTCGCTGTCTAAAAAGCATTATGAGCATAACGGTCAGGATAATTTCCATTTCATGTACGATACCGGTCAGTCGGTTGCCCACCTTACATTCCAGGCAATGTACGAAGGACTGTATGTTCACCAGATGGCAGGTTTTCATTTCGAAATGCTGAAGAACCATTTCTCCATTCCCGAGGAATATTATATCGTTTCGGTTATTGCCGTTGGTTATCTGGGCAAACCGAACATACTTGAGGAAGACCTGCGGGAAAGAGAACTTACCGATAGAGAAAGGAAGGACATCGGGGAAATAGCCTATACTGGTCGATTTGGAACTCCCTGGGAGTAGAAATAATGAATTAATACATATATTTGCGGGAATTAAATAACTTAAATTTCCCCGAATATGAAGAAGAAATCCTGTTTACATGCTGCAGCACTTATGATAGCTGCGGCATTTTTGGCAGTCGTATTCAATGGCTGCGGTTCGTCAAACAAAAAAGAAAAGACCGTGAAAGAATTCGAAGAATTTATCAAAGCTTACGAAGCTAAGGCAATTCCCTTATTTCATGATTACAACCTTGCATCATGGAATGCGCAGATTAGCGGCAAGGATGCCGATTATAAGAAATCGGCCGATCTGCAGTACCAGTTCAACCTCATCTATTCCAATAAGGATGATTTTGCCAAGATTAAAAAGTTTAAAGAGTCAGGTGCCATTACCGATTCCTTTGAACTTCGTGAGCTCACCATTTTATACAATGATTATTGCGGCAACCAGTATGACACAGTTAAACTGAGAAAGCTCATAAACCTGGGAAGCGCCATAGAAAAGAAATTCAATACTTTTCGTGCTATAGTAGGCAAAGATTCATTAAGCGATAACCAGGTCGATGATATTCTTTTAAAATCAACCGACAGCAAAAAGCTCGAGGCTGCATGGCTTGCTTCAAAGAAGTCGGGAGAGAATGTTGCTGCTGATGTGATAAAACTTGTTAAGCTTAGAAATGAAGAAGCAAAGGAACTTGGCTTTAAGAATTATCATGAAATGAGCCTTGAACTAAGCGAACAGGATCCCAAAGAAATAGAAAAGCTTTTTGATCAGCTTGACAGCCTTACAAAAGATGCTTTTGCCAAACTGAAGGACGAAGTGGATGAATATTATGCAAAGCGTTATAATATCAAGAAAGAAGAGCTGATGCCATGGCATTACCAGAACCGTTTCTTCCAGGAAGCGCCTAAAATTTATGAGATCAATTTTGATAAATACTATAAGGGAAAAGACCTTGTTAAGATTGTGGAAGCGTATTACAAGAGCATGGGCATGGATATTACAGACATGATAAAGAAAAGCGACCTGTATGAAAAGCCCGGCAAATACCAGCATGCACAATGTGCGGATATGGATAAAGAAGGTGATATAAGGGTTATGGCAAGTATTAAAGATAATGAATACTGGATGGGCACGCTGCTTCACGAATTTGGCCATGCCGTATATGATAAATACATCGACAGAAGTATGCCTTATACGTTGAAGAACCCGGCTCATATTTTTACCACCGAAGCTGTTGCTGAAATGTTTGGCCGTTTCTCCTCAAATCCTCAATGGATAAAAGATATGATAGGAATAAGCGATAAGGAAAAAGCCGAAGTTGAAGATAAGGTCAATAAGAATCTTCGTTTACAGCAATTGGTTTTCAGCCGCTGGTCGCAGGTAATGTACAGGTTTGAGAAATCCCTGTATGAAAACCCCGATCAGGATTTGAATAATTTATGGTGGACATTGGTTGAAAAGTATCAGTTGATGAAACGTCCTAAGGACAGGAATGCACCTGACTGGGCTTCAAAGATCCATTTGGTAACATCGCCTTGCTATTACCATAACTATTTAATGGGTGAGTTGCTGGCTTCGCAGATGTATTATTATGTTACCGAAAAGGTATTGAAATCAACTGATTTCAAGAATCAGAGCTTTGCAAACAAACCGGAAGCAGGAAAATTTTTCATGGAAAAGATATTCAAACCGGGTTCCAGATACTATTGGGATGATATGATTGAAAAAGCTACAGGCGAGAAGCTGACAGCAAAGTATTATGCTAAGCAGTTTGTTGACTAGAATAATAACTTAAGATAAGAAAGCGGGCATTGCCCGCTTTTTTTATGCAAGATATTTTGCCGCAATAGGCATTCTTCGTCCCATTCCGAAAGCTTTTGGCGAAATGCGAAGAATAGGCGGGGTTTGATAACGTTTCCATTCGCTTGTGTTCACCATTTTCAGTACCTTGTGAACAATGGCTTCATCAAAACCCATGGCAACGATATCATCAGGACCGGCATTCATTTCAATATACTGGAAAAGGATTTTGTCTAACAGTTTATATTCCGGTAATGAATCCTGATCCTTTTGATTGGGGCGAAGTTCTGCCGATGGTGGTTTTACTATGGAATTATTTGGAATGATCTCTTTTTCTTTATTGATATAATTTGCAAGTTCATACACCTGTGTTTTGTACACATCACCCAATACAGAAATACCGCCGCACATGTCGCCGTATAAAGTTCCATAACCAACAGCAGCTTCGCTTTTGTTTGATGTATTTAAAAGTATATAACCAAATTTATTTGACAGCGCCATCAGTATAACAGCGCGAACACGCGCCTGTATATTTTCTTCTGCCAGATCGAAAGGCTTACCTGCAAACGATGGTTTAAGTGTTTCTTCAAATGCATGGAATGCTTCTTCAATCTCAATTATTTCGTAAGGGATCCCTAAATTCTTTGCCAGTTCTTCAGCATCTTTTATAGAGTGATCTGAAGAAAAACGGGAAGGAAGAAGCACGCCCTTCACGTTCTCTTTACCTAACGCTTCAGTCGCAAGTACGCATGTTACAGCAGAATCAATGCCTCCTGATAAACCAAGCACTGCCTGCTTAAAGCCCAGCTTTTGGAAATAGTTTTTTATTCCCATCATCAAAGCATCGTGAATCAATTCGATTTTAGATTTACGATTTACGATTTTAGATTTAGTATTTATTGGAATGATATTATATTTGCCCAAATCGTCATTCGTAAATCGTAATTCATAAATCTTCAAGTCTTCTTCAAAATAATTCAGTTCTTCAACAATATTTCCTTTATTATCAATTGCCATGGAACCGCCATCAAATAAAAGTTCTGTTTGAGCTCCCACATGATTCACATATAATAATGGTATATGATAATGTTTTGAATTCGCTGTTAAAATTTCTTTGCGGATCTCTGATTGCTTATAATGAAACGGTGATGCTGCAATATT
Organism: Bacteroidales bacterium; assembly: GCA_050013795.1. Classification (GTDB taxonomy): domain Bacteria; phylum Bacteroidota; class Bacteroidia; order Bacteroidales; family CG2-30-32-10; genus CAWHOW01. Next base: position 4,621 of record JBEKEO010000146.1, on the reverse strand, counting down.
AATAATGATGTCGGGTTTTTGTTTTAATAACTCATCCATTGGATTCGTCACATACAGCGGATCATCAGAAATATTCCAAAGGTCTTCGCAAATATTTAAGGCAATATTTACACCTTTATATTCAATAGTTTCAAAGTTCCTGTTTGGCTCAAAATACCTGTATTCATCAAATACATCATAAGTGGGGAGCAAGGTTTTGTGCCTTATTTCATTTACTTTTCCATCTTTCAAAAAGAAAGCAGAATTATAAAGCCTTTTCCCTTTCAGTTCAGGATTGAAACTTGGTGAGCCAACAATAGCTGCAATATTAACGCAACTAGCAGCAATGGTATTAATACAATCAATGCATTTTAAAATAAAGTGATCAAACTCAAGAAAATCACGTGGGGGATAACCGCAAATAGCAAGCTCTGAAAACACTACCAAATCGGCATTTTGCGACTTTGCCTTTTGAATGCAATCCAGTATTTTATTTGTATTGCTTTCAAAATTACCGATATGATAATTCAGTTGTGCTAATGCGATTTTCATATTATTATTGTCGTCTCAGAACTTAATATAATCGGGACTCGAAATGGTAAGTAATACACCCATTCTGCAATTACCATTCATCGCAAGTGCTTTACCGGTAATAACACCTTTTACTTTTATTTGAACAAAGTCGTTTTCGCCTAATTTACCTAACTGTTGTGATATTTTAGTAAACACCTCCATCGATTTATCGCTAACATTTACATCAATACGACTACTTCCAATATCAGTGCTTTCGAAAATCTGAAATCTGTTTTCCTTCGGGAATGTATTTAACTTTTGAATATACGCAACAATAACTGCTTCTTCGCCGTCATGTCTAAGTTTGGATTTACAGTCTGTATTATGTTGATCGGTAAATGTAATCAGCTCTGAAATGCTCATTGGGTGAGAAAAAGAAATATGTTTGCATGAGGCTATCGTAAGTGCTGTTAAGATCAATAATAAAGTAATGGGGTTTTTCATAATTGAGGTTTTTAAATTAGAGGTAGAGTGTTTCGCTTTAATATTTTAAAGAAATTTTATTTTCGTTATGGGATGAATTTCCCAATAACTTTTAGGCTTAAAGTTTTTATATCCATTTTCACTTTTGCTATCAAAATTAAATTTATCGAAGAAAAGAGAGCCTGAAAATTCTATTTCAACAGGAGTGCTTAAAATAAAAACAGTGCTCTTTTTGCAGTTATTTTTAATTCCAAAAAAGTCTTTAAATGTTTGCCTTGCTTTACTTAATTTGACATATGAAGAATTATTTTCTTCAGGTAAGCCTGATATGACAATATTAAAAAAAATGGCCTTGCCAATATCGGGGGAATCGCCTACAATAAGACGATAATCCCCATCAGGCTGAATTGAAATTGCATATATCCATGACTCGTTGATGTGAACATTCTTTTTTTCTTCATCAACTCTTCTTGAATTGGAATCCGTCCTGATATCTGGCACATGCGCTTTTCCCATTTCGCTGTCACTGGGCAGGGATTTAATGAAAGATGTCAGGTTTTTATATTCAAGTGTATATGCGTTGGCAACAGAAGTTTTTGCTGCTTTCCTTTCTGTTCCGTTAAACTTATCGCTGTCGGCAGGATTATTGGAAGAAAAAGAAGCGTTAGTACCTTTAAAATGTTCCTCTTTCAATTCTGTTCTTTTAGAAATGACCAGATAACATTTATTGTTTGTTGCCTGGAAAAGTACCGAGTCCGCATCCTTTATCTCTGCAAGCCGAGAAACTGTTTTAAGTTTGTATATAGCTTCAAGAGAATCACAAGATGATATTGCATATTTTTTTGCTTTCCCTCCGCATGAAAAAATTAAGAGAGTAAGACATGAAAAAAAAGCCAGTTGTATTGTATGAGCAAATTTCATTTTTTAAATTTTAAAATGCTTTGTAACGCTGAATCCAATAGCATAGTTATTCATATTTGTTGGAGCACAATATATATTCCATGCTGTTTTCTTCTGTGCTTTAGGTGCTGTTTTTTTATTATTGCCACTTAATGTTGTAAAAAAAGCAATTGCATTGGTAATAACCGCAGCAGAACCTACCGCATAATTAATAATATTCAATGTCGATTTATTTGAACCTGCCTGCGCATAAATACCATAAGCAACCTGCCCCAGCCCTGTTAAAACACCAATACCCTGAGTATATTCAGATTGCCATTTTGGAACTAAGCCTGACGTATTCATTGCAGTCAATACTGCATTTATCGTAGTAAAAATTTCAGTACCTGTCTGGTAATTAGTACCCGATTGAGAACTCTGTGCCTGACTGCTGCCTATCAATAGGAAAGTTGCTGAAAGGATTAATAGATATTTTTTCATACTTACAGATTAATTTTTTGATTAAGCAATGTATTGCAAAATTAACCCAATTAAGTTAAAAACAAACACTTGATCGGCCTTATTATTTTATGCTTTGGTAAGTCTCTGCATATATATATCTTCGCAACTTATTCTAATATTCGGATGGTTTATTGAAATTCATGAGTTATGAAAGAAAAGAAATGGAATTATAAAATTTATCTCCCCATCTTTTTTGCTCTTGTTTTTATCGCAGGAGTCTGTTTAGGAATAAAATTTATCCCTATTATATCGGGCAATTCATCGAATAAAATATTTTCATTCGGAATTGGGAAATATGATAAACTGAATGATGTACTGAATTATATACATGACTCTTATGTTGATACAATTTCCCGGAAGAAACTTACCGAAGAAGCTATAAGCAGCCTGCTTGACAAACTCGATCCCCATTCTGTTTATATATCAACTGAAGAATTCAATGATGCAAACGACCCTCTGTTGGGAAGTTTCGAAGGTATAGGCGTTGAATTTCGCATCCAGCGTGATAGTATCACTGTTATGAATATTGTGCCTGGCGGTCCGTCGGAAGGAATAGGCGTACTTGCAGGCGACCGTATTGTTAAAGTTGATGGCAAAAATGTAGCAGGTATAAAGATCAAGAATAATGAAGTAATGAAAAAACTGAAGGGCAAAAAGGGAACTAAAGTAAAGATAGGCATATTCCGCAGAGGGATAAAAAATCTATTGGAATTTAATATTACCAGGGGTGTGATTCCCACTTACAGTCTTGATATCGCCTACATGTTAACAAAGAATATTGGATATATTAAACTAAGTAAATTTTCAGCCACAACGCATGAAGAGTTTGTTAACGGACTTCAAAAACTTAAAGCAAAGGGAATGACAAAACTCGTATTGGATTTACGCGACAACGGTGGTGGATATCTTCAGGCAGCCATAGATGTGGCCGATGAGTTTCTAGACGAAAACAAGCTTATCGTATATACCAAAGGGGCGCACAGGGCTAAGACAACAGTAAACGCCACCAGCGAAGGAAATTTCGAAAACGGGCAATTGGTTATTTTGATAAATGAGTTTACCGCCTCGGCAAGCGAAATTGTTTCGGGGGCCATTCAGGATAACGACAGGGGGATGATAATAGGCAGAAGGTCTTTTGGCAAAGGGCTTGTACAGGAACAACTGAAGCTTTACGATGGTTCGGCTGTACGTCTTACTGTGGCGAGGTATTATACCCCGACAGGACGCTGTATACAGCGTTCGTATAAAGAAGGTACTGAAGAATATTACAACCAGTTTTATGAACAATTACTTGATACCGCATCCGAAAATGCAGATACGGTAAAACTTCCCGATTCTTTGAAGTTTAAAACGCCGAAAGGTAAAATAGTTTATGGCGGCGGAGGTATTAAACCCGATGTTTTTGTTCCGGTAGGAAAAGCAGAGAGTTCCAGATATTTTATTTCTATTTTCAATAAAGGACTGATACTGCAATTTACCTTTGATTATACTGACAAAAACAGGCTGACTATTAAAAATACGTATAAAAATGCTCAAGCGTATATTAAAGGTTTTACAATAGACGATGCAACCTTTGCTGATTTTATGGCATATGCCGAAAAGAATGGCTTAAAAAAGGATGATAAGAATATTGCCGATTTAAGCAACTATATTAAGGTGTACCTTAAGGCATATATAGGAAGGAATATCTATAATGACGAGGGATTTTATCCTGTTTTAAAAGAAACCGACATAACCCTGCAGAAAGCCATTACTATTCTGGATACAATAAAGTAAACAAAAGAAAGAATACTGGGTTGCAGCTAATATGCTCAATATCTTTGATAATGTTAAATCTTTATTTAGTTTATCTATTTTTGTATGAATTTATGAAGAATTGATTCTTCGACAATAAAACCAAATGCTTTTTAAAGAAATTGTTGGACAGGAACTGGTAAAAAAGCGGCTAATCCGTTCGGTAAAGGATAATCGGGTAAGCCATGCCCAGCTTTTTCTTGGTCCTGAAGGTTGTGGTAAACTGGCTCTTGCAATTGCTTATTCACAATACATTTGTTGCGAAAATAAAAAAGAAGATGATTCTTGCGGCGTTTGCCCATCCTGTGTGAAATATGAAAAACTAGTTCATCCCGATCTTCATTTTCTTTATCCTTATACCGCGAATAAAGATAAAAATGTAAGTTCAGCTTATATTGCCGATTGGAGGGAGCTAATACTGGAAAAGAATGGGTATGTGAGTTTAAATGAA
>JBEKEO010000145.1:0-7971 GCA_050013795.1 Bacteroidales bacterium | reverse complement strand
GGTCAAATCATTTTAACTATTTACCCTTTTATTTAACAAACTTTTAACAATTACAAAATTATTTGTAATCTTGCACTTCCATTTAAAAATCATTATTCAAAAATAATTAAAAATCAAACAATGAAAAAAATCAGTTTACTTTTAAGTTTGGCTCTCTTGTTAAGTTTTAGCGGGATTGCACAGAAAACCAGCAATAGAAAAACAAATCAAAAATCTGCTCAGGAATCAACGGTTATAAAAAGCAATAATCATGAATCCCGTGATATATCACCCAATAAAAATAAAGAATATAATGGGCGGCATTCCCATCCAACTCAGATTATGGCCATGTGGGATATATTGTTTAATTATCCTGTTAAAGGCATGCAGGAAGCCGGTGTTGAAACTGACGGGAATTTTATTTATACTTCCGATTGGGCCAGTGCAAAGTTTTATAAATACAGCATGACAGGCACTATATTGGATAGTTTCAGTATTGCAACCGTAACGGGCATAAGAGATCTGGCTTATGACGGGACTTATTTTTATGGAGGCGAAAATGCTGCAACCATTTATAAGATGGATTTCACAAGCCATACATTGATTGGAACGATTACTTGCCCTACAGGAACAACAGTAAGAAATATTGCATGGGATCCTGCTTTAGGAGGTTTCTGGGTCGGTGGTTGGGCTACTGATATTATATGTGTCAATCCTTCGGGAACTGTTCTCAGTACTATTCCTTATGCTTCTCTTGGATTGACAGGCATGTACGGCTCGGCATACGACAGCTGGACTCCCGGCGGACCATATCTCTGGATACTTGATCAGGGATCGGCCGGTGATAGCGCAATATTCCATCAGATAAGCATTGCAACACTAGCACCTACCGGTGTAGTGCATAATTGTGCAGATATTTCTCCAACCGCTATGGCAGGAGGTGCTTTCTGCTGTCGTAATCATTCAGGAGAAGTAATGCTTGGCGGAGTTGCACAAGGTCAATCAATTTTCGCCTATGAATTAGTTCATTCAGCTACTCATTGCGATGTTGGTCCTACACAGTTGATCTACCCCATAAGTTCTGACACTCTTAATTCTTCAGATTCAATAAAAGTCCAGGTTGCCAACCTCGATACGCTTTCTCATGTTAAAATACCGATAAGTTATGTTATTGATGGCGGCGCTCCTTATAATGATACTATATCAGACACTATCCATGGCGGGTCGTACGTTAATTTCACATTTCATCAGCCTTATGATTTTTCATTATCCGGACATGTTTATAATGTTGAAATTTATACTGCATTAGCATGTGATACAGTCCTTACAAATGATACATTGCATACAACGGTAACAAACCTGTATGATGCTTCAACGGTCAGTATAGATATGCTGCCTGTGATTGGGCCCGGATCAACCAATCCTTTAGCCACGGTTAAAAATTCAGGCACTATTGCAATCACATTTAATGCTACGATGAAAATAGGCACATACACCTCAACTAAACCAGTAAGTACACTGGCGCCGGGCGCATCACAACAAATCACTTTCGACCCCTGGAGCGCCACACTTGGCAGTTATACTATCAAGGCCTATACACAGCTTACAAATGATATGAATCATTCCAATGATACACTTACCCAGGCAATAACAGTCGAGAACCTTACAAAAGTTTATTGTTTTAACGCATATGATCCTACATCCGTATTACCAACCGGCCCTGCTTATACTTCACTACAAGTGCCTTCAGTTATCACTTCAATGGCTGACCAGTCAACGCTGAACTTTGTAAGCGGCGGAACATGGGGTCTTGGAAACAAATGGTATGGGTCTGTCTATAGTGACAATACTTTGATAACTCTTGATACCGTTACAGGAGCCAGAACGGTTATTGGAAGTATTGGCGCAGCCATGACAGAAATAACCTATGATTATACTTCTGATAAATTATTCGGTGTTGCCTGGGATGGTTCTGAATCAAAATTATATTCTATTTCTACAGCTACCGGCGCAGGTTCATTGATAGGTACATGTACCACCGACCTTCTTATTGATCTTGCATGCGATAATTCAGGCAATTTATTCGCTGTCGGAACCACTAACAGCCTGTTATATTCAGTAAACAAATACACTGGCCTTGCCACTTCTATAGGTTCTATCGGATTTGTTGCAGCCTATGCACAGAGTATGGAATTTGATCATAATACCGGTATTTGTTACACGGCTGCTTATAATAACACTGCTTCACAGGGGCAACTCATGACGGTAAACACTTCTACCGGTTTGGCTACACTTATCGGTGAATTTGCCGGAGGTGCCGAAATTACCGGTTTTGCCATTCCTTATAATGCAACTGTTCCTGCCAAGGATGCAGCAGTTACAGTAGCATCATCACCTGTAAGCGCATGCGGGCTTGGCAATGAAAACATAACTGTTACTATCGAAAATATCGGCACTTCATCAATAAGCAGCTTCCCCGTAAGCTACACCATAAACGGAGGTTCACCTGTAACTGAAACCGTAACGTCTACTATTACATCGGGAAGTTATTTGAATTATACATTCACCCATCAGGCTAATTTGTCAACAACAGGAATATATGCCATTAAGGTTTATACTTCATTAACAGGCGATGCCGTGCATGGAAACGATACCCTTAAATATTCAGTGGAGAATGTTGCTAATGCCGTTGCCCCTTATTCCATGGGATTTGAACCCACTGACGATTTTGCAGGATGGGTAATTGAGGATGTTAACAGTGACGGCTTCACATGGAACGTTGTTTCTACAGGAGGACATACCGGACCTTATTGTGCCCAATACACTTATAATTCATCCACCACTACTATCGCTGCCGACGATTGGCTGATCACAAAATGTGTCTCCTTACATACCGGAAAAACATATAAAGTATCGTATTGGTATAAGGTTGAATCTGCTTCTTTTCCTGAAAGCTTCACTGTAAATATTGGAAATGCTCCCACATCAACGGCTATGACAACCACGATAATCAGTCAGCCCAATGATACCAATACCACGTATATTCAGGGCGGACAAAGTTTCACCGTGTCATCAAACGGAGTTTATTATATAGGTTTCCATTGCAACAGCGCTGCAAATGAATGGACTTTATACCTGGATGATATTAACATTACAGATATTACCGGGATTACGGAACATCCTGCAAATAATACTATCAGCATTTACCCGAACCCGGCAAAGAATATGTTAAATGTATCATCTGCCGAAAAGATGAACACTATAAAATTGTTCAATACAAACGGGGAAATTGTAATGAACATGACTATTAATAATACATCTGCTATAATAAATACATCCGCTTTGGCTGAAGGAGTATATTACCTGAGGATTGAAACAGCTAAGGGTATTACATCTAAAAATGTGATCATCCAGAAATAGCAATTATTCATTGTTATTACCAAAGGGGTGCAATGCGCCCCTTTTTTATTTGTATTTGGCAGTGCAATGAAAATCATGAATTGACAGGAATATTTTCGTATCTTTGCAGCGCATAACAACGGGGCTGACCGGATTTGACAACAGGTCGAGTTGAAGTGTAAGCATGCCGGGCGTTGTGGATATGGCCCGTAAAACTCAATTCTCACGCCATAATAACTGGCAACGATTACAATTACGCATTGGCTGCTTAATACAGGTTATTAAGCCCAGGCTGTTTCCCCGGAAACCTTTCTCAGCGGTGTCCGGTGTGAAGCATCGCAAATGTTGAGATAAGTGTTGCAGTTTCCCGATGCAGCAACGAAAACCAAAGGGAATACGGTAAGGGTGGGGCCGCTTTTTCCCAGCCTTTTCCCGACAATCAATAATTAGCTAAGCATGTAGAAAGCCCTTTGGCTGCTTGTATGGACGAGGGTTCAACTCCCTCCAGCTCCACGAAGTTTAATTGAGAAGACAGCGAAAGCTGTCTTTTTTATTTTGCTTTAATGTGGCTTTTGTTACCCCTTCGCCTGAGCATTAGCATACCCCTCTGCCAAAATCCAAAGTTCCGCTGTTACTATAGTTATCGCCGCTGTTACTATAGTTATTGCGTCCATACCTATAGGGATTGCGTCCATAACTACACGCATAGCTTCCTGTCCAGTAGTAATTGCCGCTGTTACTATCGTTATTTCCGAAGTTACTATCGTCATCAGTCAGATAACTATAGCTATTTAGTTGCTTCGGATACTAACAGGGGGTATTTTTTAAAAGTAAACAGCAATAAGAAAGCCTGCCCTGATTCGGAGCAGGCTTTCTGATGTTGGCCATTTTTATTATTACTTAAGGTGAGGGAACTTATCAGGAAAAGTTGTGGAGTTAGTCGCAAATGTATGCAGCATTTAATCATTTCTTAATCTGACATTAATACCATCTTAATTCACTTTGCTTTTTGTATAAATACTTTTGTTCATGAATTTTAAATTAATAATTCTATGAAAAGTCTTAAAACAAATTATATGGGTACTGAAATAGATAACCCTGTAATTATTGGCGCCTCTAACCTGGTAACAGACCTGGATACGCTTAAAAAAGCAGAAGATTTAGGCGCCGCTGCCATTGTGTATAAATCACTATTTGAAGAACAGATACAGCTCGAGACATTGCAGTTGGATGAGAAGCTTAATGAATTCAATGATATTCATGCTGAAATGATAACCACTCATCCGAATATGATACACGCAGGACCGGAAGAACATCTTTATAATCTAAGGCGGGCCAAAGAGAGCATATCCATACCTTTGATAGCCAGCCTTAATGCTATTGACAAAATAAGCTGGGTCAAATATGCAGGCCTTATATCGGAGACAGGTGTGGATGGAATTGAACTGAATTTTTACCAGATCCCCTGGAATTTCAACAGGACGGCAAAAGAAATAGAAGATGAGCAAATTGATATTGTAAAAGAAATAAGCAGGAATATTTCGATACCTCTTAGTGTGAAATTAAGCCCTGACTATTCCAATATCCTGAATTTTATAAAAAAGCTGGATAAGGCGGGAGTGGATTCTTTTGTCCTGTTTAATTCTTTTTTCCAGCCGGATATTGATATTGTCAAAGAGACACACATAAAGCCCACGAATCTGAGTAATACAGGCGACTATAAAAAAGCCCTGAGATATGCCGGTTTATTATTCGGAAATATAAAAGCGGATATTTGCAGCAGCCATGGCATATTCACCGGTGCAGACGCGATCAAATTATTGTTATCAGGCGCATCATGCGTGCAGGTTGTAAGCACATTATATAAGAATGGTTTAAGTCAGATAAAAAATATTAAAAAAGAAATTGAAGAATGGATGGACAGTAAAAACTATACAAGCATAGAGGAGTTCAGGGGCAAACTTTCAAAAAGAAGTCTTGGCAACAATCCCTTTGTATATAAGAGAGCACAGTATGTGGATCTGCTTATAAATTCTGACGAAATATTTGCAGGAACTTAAAAAGGAATTATTATGTGGATTAATTGGGATTCCGGCTTTTATATATTCGTCGTAATCCCTTTTGATCTCACTTTTTTTAATTGCTTAAACAATATAATCCAATAAAATAAAATGAAAGCATTAGTTGTTACTCAATATGGAGGGTTTGAAAATCTTAAATTAACAGAAGTTGAAAAGCCTGTTGCTGGTGAAGGAGAATTACTGGTAAAAATAAAAGCTGCAAGCGTAAACCCTGTTGACTGGAAGTTACTTTCCGGAGGCAGAGGCGGAACCTTTCCTGTAGTTTTCCCTTATATAATTGGATGGGATATGTCGGGAACCATTGAAGAAAGAGGGCATGCGGCAAGAAGATTCGAGATTGGCGATAATGTATATGGATATATCCGCCGACCTGAATTAAAGACGGGAACCTATGCGGAATATATTTCAGTTTCCGAAGCTTACCTTAGCAAGGCGCCGGAAAAAATTGTACTTAAAGATGCATCGGCTGTTCCTCTTGCCGGGTTGACCGCTTATCAGGGACTGACAACATCAGGACATCTGAAGCGAGGAGAAGTAATTATGATATTGGGCGCTTCGGGTGGTGTTGGTACATTTGCTATACAGATAGCTAAAAATATTGGTGCAAAAGTAATAGCAGTATCTAGTCCGGCTAACTTTGGTTATTTGATGGATATGGGAGCCGATGCTTGCCTTGATTACACTGATTCTACCTGGGTAAGCAAGGCTGCATGCACTCCTCCTGATTTTATTTTTGATTGCGTAGGGGGCGAAATTCTGAACAGGGGAGTAAAAGCATTAAAAAAAGGGGGAAGGATTATTTCTACAACTCTCAAGAATTTTCCAGATGAAACTTTACATTTCAGTGGGATGTTTGTAGAACCTCATTCCCGTAACCTCGATCTTTTAACTGACTGGATTGACCATGGAAAGTTAAAGCCATATGTGTCGAAATATTTCACACTGGAAAATGCTATTGAAGCTTTAAAATTGAACAAGGAAGGCAGAACAAGAGGAAAAATTGTTATTAATATGAATGATTAAAAAACATTTAAAGATATATAGACAGTTATTTTACATAAGAATATCTCAAAGAAAGCATCACTGATGTAAAAATTTTGTTTGAAGTTTAATAGAAGTAGTTATAAATGGAAAAAATAATTCTGACAGGACATTCAACTATTGACGGGGCTGGTGTAAAATTATTCAGGGTTTTTGCCAATGAAGATGCGAAACTCACTGACCCCTTTTTGCTATTGGATAATTTTGGCTCTGACAAGCCGGAAGATTATATACGTGGATTTCCCTGGCATCCGCATAGGGGTATAGAAACGGTGACCTATATGCTGGAAGGAAAAGTTGAACATGAGGATAATATCGGGAATAAGGGAATAATAAACTCAGGCGATATCCAATGGATGACTGCTGGTAGCGGCATACTTCACCAAGAGATGCCTAAGGCACAGAATGGCATGATGCAGGGGATGCAATTATGGGTTAACTTACCATCTGCAAATAAAATGATTACTCCAAGATATAGAGGAATTATAAGTCAAGAAATTCCAGTGATAAAAATGGATGGATTGGAAATCAAGATTATTGCTGGCACATATGGTAATAAAAAAGGTCCGGTTAAAGACTTGGCTGTTGACATTGAATATTTTGATGTTTTACTAAATAAGGGAAAAAGCCTGACATATAATATTAAAAAAGAATATACAACTTTTTGTTATCTGATTGAAGGAAATGGCGACTTTGAAGGTAGTGTAGTTGAAAAGAAAAAGTTAATTTTAATTAAGGATGCTACTACTCTTACCATAAAGGCAATAGAGGATTTAAGGTTTTTGCTGGTTTCTGGCATGCCGATTCATGAACCCATTGCCTGGGGTGGACCTATAGTGATGAACACCCGGGAGGAACTGCAGATCGCTTTCGATGAACTCGATCAGGGGACATTCATAAAGACCAAATGATGAAATTCATTCACATAACTAATAAATTAATAAGAAACACTAAAATATTCTGTCAAAATGATATTTAACGATTTTGATCCAAAAGAAAATAAAATATTAAGAATAATCGACAACGAAGGTGTCACAATAAATGCTGATCTGATGCCCGATATTGATGATGATACTGCCGTTAAAGCTTATAAAGCTATGCTTTTTGCAAGAACAGCCGATGATATGGCTGTATCATACCAGCGCCAGGGAAGGATGTACACTTATCCGACAAATAGCGGGCAGGAAGCCATATCCGTTGCAGCAGGATTTATAATGAGAGAAAATGACTGGTTGGTTCCTGCTTTTCGCGAAATGGGCGCATGGCTGGCAAAAGGTGTTAGTCTGAAAGAGATTTTTCTTTATTATATGGGTAATGAAGAAGGCAACAGTTATAAGAAAGCAAATCATATGCTTCCGTTTGCTGTTCCGATTGGAACCCAACTGCTTCATGCTGCCGGTATAGGTTACTCCATTAACTACCTTAAAAAGGATGAGGTTGTATTTACTTTTGTAGGTGATGGTGGCACTTC
>JBEKEO010000144.1:0-8145 GCA_050013795.1 Bacteroidales bacterium | reverse complement strand
ACACTCACATCTTTATCTACATTAACCGAACGAGCTTCTTTGAAAATAATAAAAGGAATAATTGTAGCAAGTAATATTGCTACAACAGAAATTGTCAGCGCACGGGTAACATACTTGTTATATTTTGTTCTAAGATAATAAGCGCCGTATTCCTTATTTCTTTTTTCAAAAACAATTTCGTCAATATTGGTTTTTATTTCTTCTGCCATGTGCGGTTTAATTTAAAAACAACTAAATTCCATCTAATTATTTTGGTGCTGTTTTCAGCATATCCAGTTCAACACTATTAATGTCAACAAGTGCGTAACTGGCTATATTACAAATAGCCATTTCATCAATAATATCAACAACATTCTTATATTTTGCTTTATCATCAGCTTTGATAAGAAGAATTGGAGCTTTTTTGTCAGATTTTTTTATATCTTTTATCTTTCTGTTAAGAGTGCTGTCTGCCATAACCAGTTCTCCTTTAAGAACTTTTGTTTTCAATTCTTCAACTTGTTTGAAAACATTTTTGTTTAGTTGCAACAAAGTTTTGCGGATACCATCTTTTCCGTAACTTGTTTTAATAAGTTCAGGTAAAGGTGGTTTTTTAGGGTCAGCTAAGCCTTTGTAATAGTAAATTTTATCATCTCCTGACATCAAAATATTATATGTTCTGTCAGCCTGAATTTTTGTCTGATCTTCTTTTTTCTGAGTATCATTTTTTTCAGGCATGGTGATTTCCATAATTTTAGGCTTGCTGAATGCTGTTGTAAGCATGAAAAAGGTGATCAGCAAACACATTAGGTCCACCATCGGTGTCATATCGATTTCGGTCGAATGTTTTTTTGGTTTTTTCCGTCCGCCTTTTTCTTGTTTTTCTTCTTGGATTATTTCAGCCATAATTTTTTTATAGTTTTAAACACACAAAAATCAATCTTCAAGTTTAGCTTCTTGTTTCTGAAGATTAGTAACAAGATTAAATTTGTTTACTTTGTTTTCCTGCATCAGATCAATGATCTTTTTAACTTCTTTATAATCTGCATCTCCATCTCCCCTGATGATAACTTCTGCATTGGGATTAGTTAGTCGAGCAAACCTAACCCAAAGTGCAAGCTGATTATCGGCAGAATCAGTTGGAATACCAACCTGTAAAGCTTCTTTTTCTTTAGGACTGTCTGAGTCCAGCCATTTCTTCAGTTTGGCGACAGGCATACCGAATGATGTTCCGTTATCAAATTTTTTCTTTTCTGCTTCAGTAAAAGTAATTTTATAACGTTCTCCCATTTTTTCCAGTAATGCTTTCCTGTAATGAGTTGCAGTATCGGCCACTTCTTTACCGGTTTTATCAAAAGTTTTTCCATTTCTGTTCAAATCAAAAAAGATTTTATTGTCTTTAGTGATATCAATGGTAATAATACTTTTGTCAGGAGCTGATTTATCGGAAATTGAATTCGGTGTTGTAATCTGTGCGGCTTCCTGCGGGCGAAATGAAGCGGTAAGCATAAAGAATGTTAAAAGCAGCGAAAACAAATCCACCATAGGAGTCATGTCTATATGGGGTGATTTGCTCGGTAGCTTAATTTTTGGCATAATAATTTATTTAAAAATTAAATACTTATTAAATTATTTAGTATTTGCTGCAAATGTCTGAACAATGCTTAATCCTGCTTCGTCAATTTTGAATGTCATTCCATCAATAACTGAAGAGAAGTAGTTATAAAGAATGATTGCACTTGCAGAACCGCTGATACCGAATGCCGTATTGATAAGAGCTTCAGATATACCTGTTGCAAGAGCCAGCGCATCAGGAGAACCTGCCTGTGCCAAGGCTGCGAAAGCCCTAATCATGCCAAATACAGTTCCCAATAGTCCGATAAGAACGCAGAGTGATGCTAAAGTGGAAAGGAAAACCAGATTCTTTGATAGCATAGGTGCTTCAAGTGTTGCTGCTTCATCGAACTCTTTCTGTATAGCCAATATTTTTTGGTCTTTATTAAGAGAACCGTCGTTTTGCAGTTCCCTGTATCTTGACAATGTTGATTTTGCAACATTTGCAATAGAACCTCTTTGTTTATCGCAGGCAACCAATGCTTCTTCAATTTTATTAGCTGCAAGCAGGTTTTGAATGTTTTTAAGAAAAGCTCCTGCATTATACTTGTTCAATACAAGTGATACGATGCAGAAAAGAATAATTGCGCCTACAAGCAGTATTCCACCAATCATATAATCACCCATAATTAACATGAGGAATCCAAATAAAGCCAATACAAAAGTTACAATTCTTAATACCAGCTTAATTATTGCATAACCAATGGGACCTCCTCTTGCAATTTCAATGGTTATTAATCTTTCAAAAGTAAAAGTTAGTAATACCAGAATAGCTGTAATAAGCAAAGGAACTATAAATCCTCCTTTATAGATCATTCCAAGGAAATTACCTGGTAGAGGGCTTCCTGCCGGATTATTACCTTGGAAATTTTCCGGGTTTCCCATTACAAAAACGTAAACTACAATTGCAACCGCTAATGCTACTAAAAGAGCGCTGACTGCAAAAACAGATGACATAGCATCTTTCAATGATTGACCACTTTTATTCTTTGCCATAACAATTAATTTATTGATTAGTAATTTATTTGTTTATATTTTTTTATGTGAATTATTTGTTTTTAAGGTGTCGCAAATATATATAATTTTTTAGAAAACAATCATCATTTAATCTTTATTATAAAATAATTTTGTTAAAGGTAATTTAATATATAATTCACATTACAGGCTTTTAATTTTTCAATTCATGATTATAATATACCAACGAAGTGATTTTACTGATTTCTGCTTTTTATCCATAATGAAAAAAAATAAACCATTCTAATTGTTTTTTCAGATACAAATGTACATACAAAATAATGGAAATGGCAAAGGAATCAGTTTACGGTAGGATTTAGTAAGTTAACGGTAAAAAAAAGGAGGGCACCCCCTCCTTTTTGCATCATTAATGGTTTTTTAATTCGGACATCTGCCTGTAAGCGCCTTCTTAATAGTTAAAGATTTTTCATCTTTGGGATCATAGGCGAGCATTTTATCACAATATATAATACTTTTCTTAGCATCCTCGCATTTCTTGGTTATATTGTATTGCTTGAAATAATAATACCTCATATAATCATATGCCTGTGAAAGTTCTTTAACATATTTGGTTGAATCTTTCATATATAATACAATTAGCTGCTCGTAAAATTTCTTTGCCAGTCCCTTTTCACTTGTAGTATCTATGTTTGCATTTGCAAGTGCGCGGAAATTTAATGCGCTTATAAAATCAGGCTTTTTCGATAATATGGTTCCCATGATAGTATCAACCTTATCCCATTGTTTTAAATTAAAATAAGCCCTTCCCATATCAAACATATCTTGAAGAGTTGCACAATTTTTATTGATTTCCTTTTGATATATTCCTACCGTCTTGTCGTATTTCTTCATTTTTGAATACGATTTTGCCATTTTAGCAAGCAAATCACAATTTGTAGTATCCATTCCAAAAGCGCTCTGGTATTTTCCGATAGCCAATGAATCCTTTTTCAGTTTTACCAGCAAATCGCCCCAGTATGTATAATCGGAAGCAATAATTTTTTCCGGAGGGGTTTTTTTCATAAATATTTCAATTTCTTTTAGTCCATCCGGATATTTCCCTGTTTCATAATATGAATAAGCCGCCAATCTATGTAAAAGGATATAATCTGGATCGACCGCGAGCACTTCATTTATAGTCTGCAATGCTTCGTCATATTTTTTTGCCATAAACAGGAAAGAGGCGTACCTGAATCTTGCATAAGTGTTTTTCCCGGACAGCTCCAGAAACTTTTGGTAATACTTAATTGCATTTTCCCATTGGCCTGCCAAGCCATACAATTCGGCAAATCCACGATATGCAGGAGCAAAGGAAGAATCAATCTTAATAGCATTTTTGTAATTTTCGATTGCATCAGTATAATTTCTTCCTCTGACATTTAACTCCCCTATTTTTACCATTGACTTGCATGATTGAGGATCCAGGTCGTTAGCTTTATTATAGGCAACTATTGCATTTGAACCATCATTATATGCAAGGTAGATATCACCTTTTATCAAATAAACTTCCGGAACTGTTGCTGAACGTTCTACTGCTTTATCAATAAGGTCCAGTAATTCGGCTTCAGTTTTATCAGGAGCTTTAGAGCGGGCTTCTGCAATTTTAGCAAATGTCAAAGCCTGCTTTGCAACAGGAATAGGAAATTTGGTAAAGTTTTTCCATGGAAGGTGTTTCTTTGCTTTGTCAAATTTTGCATTGGCTTCACTGTTCTTTCTCAGGAGGATATAAACCCTTCCTGCGCCAACATAATTAAGTGGATTAGCTGTATCTTTCGCAATTCCCATGTTGTAATATTTAAGCGCAGCATCCGTAACTTCTTTCAAAGAAACCGACATGCTGTCAACCATGAACTGCTTTATCCAGCATTCCCCATAATAATAATAGTTATCTCCGTTATTGGGTTCCTTGGCAATAAGCCCGTCGAACACTTTGTGAGCGGCATCAAACTCTTCTCTTTCAGTAAGTTTAATTGCGCTCTTCAGATCCTGAGCAAAAGAAGGTAAACTAATAATGAAACTAAGCATTACCAGGCTTCCGAAAAATTTTGAAATTCGTAACATATTATGATCTCCTTATTTAATGTTTAATTTGTACAAGTCTTATTGGCATAGTAGCAGGAACTATGCCAGATTTTAAAATTATGCGTTGACCTTTTTCTCCTGCAACAAATGAAATGAAACCAGAACCTAGTCCGGCAAAAGTTTCGCGGTTAATCATATATACTTCTCTCAATAAAGGATAAGTACCTTCAGCAATATAACCCTGGTAAGGTTTATAATAATTCCCGGTTCCATCAGTATTCCCTTCATCGCCTATAGCTACTATCTTAATCTTTTTTAAGAAATTGTTGGATACCGTATCATGTTTATCGCTTATCCAGTTTGCGCTAATAACGCCTATGGCGCTTTTGTTTTTTTCTACAAAATTAATAACTTCAGCATTAGATTTAACGGCAAAACAATTTGAGGGAAAGTTTTTGGTTAGTTCAAATTTTTCTTTTATATAACGAGTATTACTTGATTTATTATTATCGAAAACAATAGTGATATTCCCTAAATCAGATTTGGGATTTATCTGAGACCATTTGTTGATCTTCCCCAGAAACATGTTTTTAATCTGCTCATACAATATCAGCGAATCCTGGTTGTTTTTATTAATGATAAACGCAACAGCATCATAAGCTATTTTAGTGGTTTTTGGAATAAAATGAATATTTCTCAGGTATTTATCTTCAGCATCTGTGAGCTTTCTGCTTGAAATAAGAACTCTGACCGAATCCTTAAGAAAAAGCTCAAATGCATCCCCTTCGGGTTTGTAAAGGGGAGTTATTTTGGCATTTTCATATAGTGCTTCGAACGTATAAATTTCAGTGTCGAAAAGAGGTTGATATGCTTCGTCTATTGCAATATTGGTTTTGCCCGAGGTGGGGGTTTCGGTTATAGTATTATTCCTGTTTCCCAAGCCACATCCGGTGAAAACATAAAGAAAAGCAGAAACCAGCAATACGAAAAATAATAAATTGAGCTTATTTTTCATTATCGTACTCCTCTCTTTTTTGCACTCTGATTTGTTGAATTATTCTTGCTAAACGGAAAAACCCGTAAGCAATGAAAAAGAAACCAAAGATAATTCGTATTTCGCGGGGCAGATAGGTATAAACAGGGAAAAAAGCCAGAGTAATGCCTATTCCGAAAAAGACGGCTACCATTATAAACCCGAAAACGGTCATTATTTTTGAAAACAGCTTTTTATCCCAAGCCATTTGTTTTTTATTTTATTTATTAGCACAAATATAACGCCAGAAAAAAATATTTATTGCGGAGAGAATGGGATTCGAACCCATGAAACGCTTGTGACGTTTACACACTTTCCAGGCGTGCGCCTTCGACCACTCGGCCATCTCTCCAAAAAATAATATTTCAAACAAACATTTAAATTTACACTTTTCAGGCGTGCGCCTTCGACCACTTCCGCCTTTTTAAGGCGAGACCTCGTCCGCTATTCAGCGGACGGGCGGCCATCTCTCCAAATCACACCTGATTTGAATGATTTGCAAACCTACATGAAATTTGATTAATAGACAAAAACTTTGTAAAAAAATCATCCGAATCAAACACAAACCAAAGAACTATTAACATGCATTACAAAAGTAAATATTTTTGTCCTGAAAAAAAGAGTCAATCAGTTTACGGAGGGGTTCATTAAGTTTTCGGCAGTATGTAATCAGTTTACGGTAATATACATATAAAAAAAGCGGCAATTTCTTGCCGCCTTTTAAGTTCACTTTATACTTAATTAAGGAATCTGAAAGTAATCTGTGCCGTTATTGGTCTTTACCACCCAATCTAATCTGAAATAGTCTGCGCAGTTTCCATAAGGTACAAGTGCATCGCTGCTGTTATACCCGAAAGTAAGAGTTGCACTTTTGGGAACACTGGGTATCTGGTATTCAATAACTCCCCATATCGGAATCCACTGAAAAGCCAAGCAGGAATTATAGACATAAAGGATAGGGGTATTGATTTGAGTGTAAAAAGCTTCACCTTTCCTGTTTGTGCCATATTCTACAAGGTTGTTATATCCGGCAGCAGATCCAAAACCACTAACAGTTACAGTAAGTGCAGATGGGAAAGTACCGCCCCATACTCTTTGCCTTGAAATATTCCATATTCTTGTCGAGCCGTCATCAAATGTTATTGTCATGGCGCCGGTAATTGTATGGGTTACAGTTGTTGAACCATTCAGGTTCTTTATAAGTCCGCCGGAAACGTTTGTCCATGTCCTTGTACCGTTGAAAGTAAAGGTTTTACCACTTGAAATCTTTTCGACAATTAAATTTTCATATTTAAAAACAACGGCACAACCTGCTGTTTTCCACTGAACTCCAAGAAGTTTTGTTATGACAACAGTACCTGTTCTTTTAAAATTGCCTCCCAAGTTGAATCCATGATATTGCAATGTAATTTGAAGAGAATCTCCTCCAACGGTATCCACTGTAATATTGCAACTACTGATTGTTGTGTCCATTGCTTTAGCGGAAGTTGAGGATAATTCAGCATTTGCATCACCGGTAATTTCATCATCGCTTGCCTGAACCTGTGCATCATCTTTAGAAAGTTGCTGCAATGACGAGGGGTCCGGAGTGGTGGAAGTTTTGTCTTTTTTGCATCCTGCAATGTTGATCCCAACCACTGCTATAAGGATTGCCATTAGTTTTAATACATTTCTTGTTTTCATGATTCTTTCTCCTTTTTATTAGTTTTTTTATTATTGATTTTTCGTTAATACTTTTTTCTTTCGATGGTAATACACCTGAAAATTATTCTACCCTGATAAGAAAATGAATATTTTTTTTGCGGCATGAAAATCAGCATCTTATATGTTGATGCAACTGCCCTTGATTACTAAAACAGATGCAAAGTTAAGGAAAAACAGGGAGGTGAACAAAAAACGCTACAGTTTCATGCAGCGTTCTTTTATCATTCTTAATTCAATTGTTCAACTATTCAAATGTTTGTTTGTTCTTTAATGCTACAACACCGGCATAGTAAAAGCTACGCTCCACGGGCCATCCAAAGTGGGGTGTTTACTTTTTGCCCAGCGGAAAAACAATACAGCTGCTTTTAATGGCGTTGCCTGCCCTGCCGGAATAGCAGCCGAATTAGTAATGCTGGTGCCGACAGCCAGTTTTGCCGGCAGTCCGAAAACAGCGCAATCGTCCGGATTAAGGCTTACACAAGCTCTTATCAGCATGATAAGTTTGTTGTTCCGGTCATAATTCACTGCATTCGTTATAATAGCTAGCAATTTGTTTTTAATTGCCGTAGTATAACTTTCCTTACGGTTGTCGTACAGTAGAAATAAAGGTGTCCATGCCGTAAGAAAAGCCTGCCATGCCGCTAAGTTGGCTGCGGCCCAGTTAAAACGAACGTAATTTTGTGGTGTGCCTGCTACCAGGTAAGGGCAGGTCTTGTTTATAAAAGTATTAAATCCCTTAATACTTCTTGGAATTATTGATGTTTGTGAGCTCATTGTTT
>JBEKEO010000143.1:0-8161 GCA_050013795.1 Bacteroidales bacterium | reverse complement strand
TAAGCCGGTTTTGTATCCTTTTCGGGCGTATTGCTGCTCATATAACCTTCATAAGTCAGAAGCGACCAGTCATTATTTACAACACTCATCCCGCCTTGTGCAATTTGCAGGCTGGAGCCTTTATTGCTTGGAGCATTACCATCGCTGGTAAGTTGAGTTATGAAATTTTTATCCATTTCAACTTTATACACTGGATTGCCTCCTGTATAGAATGAAGAACCACCGACAACTGCAAAGAAAGTAGAAGGTATCTCATTGAATGTTTTAGTGGGTTCCTCAACAACATTTCCAAGTATTGTAACCTGATCTTGTGTAATTGTAATATTGGGAACATTATTGCCCGGATCTCTTGCTACAAAATGCACAAATCCCTGTCCTTCAAAATCTGTTTGAACAGTTTTGATCTTCATGGTCAGAGGGTTTTGATACTCGAGGAATAACTGAATATCTCCCATGCGGGGTGCACCAACATTGAATGCTCCGGAAATCGAAATGTAATCAGGCCCATTGTAAATAGATTCGGGCGAATATTTTGTTAGCGGATTTTTCCTGATAGTAAGAGGTGATGATTGTTGCTGTAACTGAAATACCGTTTCATTATTACTCAGGATTTGAATATAGTTAAGCTGAATTTGTCCGCTCAGATCAGCCAAAACAGGTAATGATGCGGCAGGACTTCCGCTGATACAGAAGCGCCAGTGAGGCTTCATATCAGTGCCTGTCTTATTGTCGAATACAAGACCGGCATTTTTATCGTTAATGTTTTGTAATGCAATATTACCACCTGCCATTTTCAGGTTTTTCATCTGGAAATCATCCATTAAAAATAAATCGCTTCGCAGGACAAAAGTATTGAAAGGAATATCAATGACCTGTGTATTGATCATGCCTTCGTTACTGACTATGCCTCCTTGTGCCGTGCTGAAGCTCCAGTTCTTAATATTTAATGTCCAATTTTCAAGAGCCAGCTTTATCGGAGAAGAATTTGATGCAGGATAAACTTTATTATCATCCAATACCATATCATCAATATTTAAGCTGAAATCTGCAGGCTGCGCATTTTGGATGTGACACGATAAATCAACATTCAAATGTATTTTTCCCGTTGCATCAATAAAGCTTTTTGCAGGGTTGGCATTTGCATTGAACCCTATCAGTTTGAATGTAATGGGTTCTCCTTTTTCATTTGATAAATTATAGAGTTTTTTGGGCTGTGAATTATACAAAGTTACCAGTGATTGTATTGCATTAAAATATGCTGTAAAATTGAAATAATTGTTATTATTTGTCACGGTCTCAGTCATGGCACTTGTCACTGCACTGATGTTAGTTATTAAGGTCCGGCCGGTTTTTACTGCTAAATAAAAATTATCTATAGCATTGGTGAAATCAAGATAGGTACTGGGGAAGTTAAATGAGTTATCAACAATATTAATTTCACCTTTGATCACTCCCAGGTCATTTTCTTTTGAAATAGACAAAGGTTCAGGATACATCTGGTAATAGTTTCCGGCAGGCTTTACTGCAGTTAATTTTACATTATATTTATTAAGATATCTGAACTTCATGCTGGATATATCATCAATGGATACTGAACTGTTTTGGGCAACACCAACTTTTCTCCCATTTACCAATGTTGACTTAAAAATGACATCTTCGATCCGCATCACCTGGTTTCCTTCATCCAGCGAAAAATCACTGATGGCTTTCGACCAATGAACAACACCTGTTACATTAGCCTGGCTGCTATCAGCATTTGTCGGAACAATTTTTTCAACGGTTAAAGGAAAGCCGTAAATATTATTTACAAACATTGCTTTATAATTGGTCAGGGCCAGATTGGTTATGGCTGTTTTGTTCTTTATGTTGGCCGGCTCTATATCGCCATTTACCGTGAAACTTGTATCAAGAGTAGCATGGAGATAGATCGTTTGATTATCGACAGGAACACCTTTCAAATCATAATTTCCGGAAGCATCTGAATAGGCAATAACAAGATTTGCATCATTTGTTAAAGGTGTACTTGTATTATTCTGGCTATAAAAGAAATTTGTTTCGGATTGCTGCTGAGAAACATCAATATATACTTTTGCATTTTTTACCGGGTTTCCGTCAAGAGTAACTTTCCCTTTCACTTCGCTGCCTGTTTCAAGCTTGACAGGCACCATAACTAAACTTTTACTTTCAATATTCGTTAAATTCAGTGTTTGCGGAATAAAATTCATTCCGGTTGGACCGCGAACAATAAAAGTGAAGTTATTTACCGAAACATTTTCAAAAATATAATCTGCAACCCCCACATTATTTGTTTTCTTAATAGTATCTCCCAGTTGAACCGTAGCTAAATGTATCGGAGTGGGCCAGTTATAGTTTTTATCCTGGATAACAAACTGGATGCGGTGTTTCCTGCGATAAACTCCATAATCCTTTAAATCGATAGTTTGTTTTAATGTATCGGCAGGTGAAATTTGATATAATGTATCAAAGTAAGCCACATCTTTGGGAATGACAAACACTTTTGTCCCGACAACCCCGGGAACAGGCAGTCCCGAGAAATATCCGTTAGCATCAGTTGCAACAACTTGTCCCGAATCAACTTTTATATATGATGGCACACCTTTTTTGTTCTCGTCGAGACTTACAATATGACCCTTAAGAATTCCGGTAGGGTCCAGAAAAAAATTATAGAAGAACTGGCTACCCGTTGGGTTGTATGTGAAAATTACATTGGGTGAAATATTATTCTTATAACCATTAGCTGTAGCATTAAATGATACCTGTGAAGTTCCGTAGGCTTGATTGAAATTACTTAAAGGAGACTGATTGTCCAGGAACTCCACATAGCCATAATTGTCAACAAAGGTAGAATAAGAGTTAGAAGAATATGAATCTTTTATTGTTACTTTTCCGCCTTTGCTTCCGGGAATGCTGTTCTTTGAAGCATTGTCGAGTACACGTATCAAAGCGCGGCTGGGCAATGGCTGCAGGGTCATATTGATTACAATAGGATCAGGGGATTTTTCTCCAAGGAAATATCCGGGATCGCTGAGACCGACGACATCAGTCTTCACTGAAGAAAAAGTGGCCTGGTAAGTTGTTTGTCCCGTAGGATCACTGCATGCTTCAATATAATAATCCTCAAAGCCTTCACATAACGTAGTAAATGTAATTGAGCCATCACTATTATTTGAAGTGTCAGGCCATAAAAGTTCGAACTGTTGGTTGAACACATTGCCGCCTGTTTGCAAATTATTAGCGTTCGTGTTGTTATACGTTTCTCCTGTTGTATGGTATTGCGGGCTGATAAGTTCTGACATCTTATATTTGCCATTTCCTTCGCCCATCGGAAGGTCTGGTGTTTTATCCGCAAGGCTTCTGAAAACAGTAACCTTCATCTGGTCAAGGTTATTTGCTTTCGGATCTTTTAAATTTACTTTAACACTAACTTCTTTTACATAACTTTTAAGCGGATCCGGAATATTGAGAGTTTCAAAGGCATTCACCACGAATGTTTCCTTGGTCGGATAAATATATTCATTCTCTGGCACGATGCGATACACTCTTTGAAATGTAACCAGTTGTTCACCATCGTTTGGCGTTTCATATTTAAGCATACAGGCACCATTGGGACCATGCATGTTCATTTGACTACCTTTTAGCAAACCTTTAATAAGGCCAGCACCTCCGAAACCAATATCAAAACTGTTAGTTGAGGTGTTAAAGCTTATACTGTTCGTATTGATGGAATTTTGAATCCCCTCATTAGCAATTGTTGAGGTTTCCAGTCCCTGCAATCCTGAATATCCAAAATTATTATATCCGGGATCTGGATTAATAACCGGATTCATTATATCATTTATGCTAATAGTGCCACCAGGCAGAATTTGAGGCGGCTGATCAGATGATGACCATCCTTTATCAACAATATAACCGTTTCCGAGAGATCCTTTTTGATTGACATTAACAACATCTGCTACAAAGTTGCCCTGGTCATCCGTTTGCCCTACAGCCATGGTTGCATTACAATCAAGCAACTCCATGCCACCGGTATAATCATTCTGCCCCTGAGGTACAAAGAATAATTCATTAAATTGATATCCATAACCTGAATGAGAAAAAGTAGTTACAGGCCCTATCGGTTTGCCATTTACCAAATAATCTGTTACCACCTTAAATTTGCTGTTGGCATATGGGCGAAGCTGGTCGCCTGCATCGCTTTTCCAGTGATACATTATCCTTCCTTTTACCAAAGATGTTGGCGGCTTGGTTGAAACAATATTATAAGTTGCGGTAATCTTGCGATACAAAGAATCATCACTGGTAATGCTTACAGGCAATGAAACTTTCAATGGCATTTCCTGCGCTATGAAACCAGCATCAGTATATGCAAAGCTTAAATACGGATTTACTGAAAATGCCTGAATATTATAACTCCCGATATTTACCTGTTGATTATTGTTCTTGACATCAATAATTTTAGGTTTTAAAGAATGGGTATTTGTGTTCGGAATGCTGTAATTACTTCCGTTTAAAGCAAGGATATAATATTCATCGCCATTGAAAATTGAAGACAGCAACCTGTTAAACTTAACATAAGTTGAGGTATCGCTTTCCTTCACAGTGACACCCCTGGCAACCTCGGTAAATCCGGATGTTTTGCTGTAATCAGAAATACTTCCTTCAACCGGAGGAACATAATTCTTTTTGTTTTTCCGGTAAAGGACAACAGTAATTCCGGCTGCAATCTCTTTCTTTTCAACAGCATATACCATACCATCTTTTGAAGAGATATAATGAAAACCGCTGACATTAGAGTTATACATACTATCCTGAAGCGAAATATCCAGATTTCCTTTATTCTCATTGATAAGATAGGTTGTGTATGCTTTTTTGACATACAGTTTCAGCGAATACCCATAAGTAAGTGCAACCTGCTGTCCAAAGCTAAGGCTGGTATCCCTGTTCACGGCATGAATACGTAACATTGAAAAGTTTTTATCAATGTAATATTTATCCGGCATCTGTATCCTGAAATATAAACTGTCGCCGGTAAGATATAGTAGTGGTACAGAAATCTGTGTATGAATTACGCCATTATTATCAGTTGTCGCGGATGCATAAGCAATATTCTGGTAACTGACATTATTAATAACTGTAAGTGGTACTGTCGCTGTAACGGTATTTGATTTTTTCAGCACACAGATCTCAACAGGAGTATTTGTTGCATTGAACAATGTACCGACACTGTCTTTGAAAATATATTTTATCACAGCGCTGACGGGTATTTGCAGCGAAGGTTCAACGTCTTTGATTTTCCTGTATTGAAAATCAACACTTGCTGCTGTCGACACTAAATGTGATTGTGCATCAAATGCTTTTACAGTAGCCTGATACCAGCACGAATCAACAAAGCCAAGACTATCTGCCGTTCTCACCGGCAAACTCAGGTAGCTTATCAGCATATTATTTGTTTCGTTTATATCCCGGCTGAAAGAAACAGGTTTCTGTGATTTTTTTATGATTTTAGCAGAATTGACAACAGATATCTGATACTTTTTTACTTTAAACTTTTTATAGATAGTATCGCTTATGAAAAGCGTATCCGGATTGAAATTCGCATTAAACCAATTCCAGTTGATCAGGAAGTTGGTTTCGCTATTGGCTTCAATAAAATTTTTCTTGCTGTTCGGATTGATGAAATTTAATGTAATGTTACTGTCGGCATTTATGTTGTAGTTTACGCAATTAAAATAACCGGTTTCGCTTGTGCCATTATTTTTAAAATGAACTTTAAAAAATGGATCCTTAGCTGTAACTGTAAATGCATAGGTATGTCCTGCTTTAAGCTGTGGCTGTGACGGACCATAAACAAAGGCATTGCTGGTTAACGTTTGCTCAAAGAAATAGGGATAAACAGCGCTGCTCATAGCATCGTTGGGATTGCGCGTGGCAGGAATTACATCCACTATTCTTAAAACATACTGTAATCCTGGCGTAGCTCCTGCCGGGAAAGTCCAGCTGAAAATAACATTCTGGGGTGAAGTTAAAATTATATTTTCGTTTTCAGTCGGCTTAATGATTTGCGGAGGCTCAATATTGGTCAGATTAGGAAGGTTAATATCTGCCGAACAAGTATTGGGATCATCAGGCGTTAAAAGGATTCCCGAATAATAATCATAAGCATTTATACAAAAATTGTATATTCCACCGGGCAGTCCATTGGTAAGAAGATTGCTTTTTGAAATACCTGTTAAGCTCAGATTATTAATATTGAAAATATTTGAAATATCTGTGGAAGTTAAAACTTTTGGGACTCCATACATAAGAATAATGGGACTCGTGGTATTTACAAAGTTCACCGATGAAAGCGTTATTCCGTTATCCCCTTTAATTACACCTTTTAGTTTGACTTCAATAGGCCTGCCGGTCGAAGAATGATTAATAAGGGTTGCAATAACTTTACTGTAATAATCACTGAGCTTATATGTATATGGCGGCGTAACAGTGACACTGACTGAAATGCTGTTTTGCGCATTAACAAACGACAATCCTGTTACAATGATTAATAATGTAAGCAGGCAGTTTTTTATATATTTTCTTATCATACTATTTTTGTTTTCCGAAGTGATATACATAAGTAAAATCTCCTTTATATTCGTTGAATGATGGATTTTCTGTGGATTTGGAGTTGTTCCCGTTATAGCATAAATTTATATTGAAAGAACTCTTTTTAGATAAATTGTAATTTAATGCAGCGATTATATTTATAACAGTGCCATTCGCTCCGTTGTATGAGCTTAAATTTAGTACATTACTGAATGATGCATTTAACTTATTATGGAAGAAACTCTTGCCAAGCCCCCATGTTATACCATACGTTTCGTTTTTTCCTGTCTGCAGGTCAAGGACAGTATAATTTAGCCCGGCATTAATACTGAAAGTCGACCTGCTAAAGGACACCGTATAATTTAACAGAAAATTGTTAGTGCTGAAATTCGTATATTTTGCGGTAGCAGGGTTTTTGTCGTGCAGCTTCGAATTATTGTACATCAGCATTACCATCTGAACCTTTGAAGTATCAATTAAAGTAAGCCTCGGCATCAGCATCAAATTTTGATTGACCTGGTATAACCGCATGGTATCAATCAAAGGCAGCTTTCCTGCTTTCTGGTCGGAAGTATAATTAGAATAAGAACCGGTGAAACCAAATATCTGGTTTGGATTCCAGGAAAGATTTGCCGAGCCTATATCCCTGTATGATGTGGCATCTTTTGTGTTTTCCAGGTTATCATGCTGTATGCCGAAACTGCCGCTGCAGATCAATTTCTTTTTAAAGAAAGACGCATTAGGAACAATGGTAATGTTCTCAAAGTCATTATTCATAAAGTAAGCGCCCATAGTTTCGTAATCCGGATCAACTCTTTTATACTGAAGTTTCAATCCATAAAGTTTTGCTTTATACCCCACCGCACCGCTTAAAGCAGCACCCGCATCAGTGGTGTTATTTACATTAAGAAGGGAGCTGTATATTTTACTGTTATCTCTTGTAGAATCAATAAGGGAATTCTTTGTATACACACTGTAGGCGGCATCTCCTTCAAAAAAGAATTTCCCTTTGCTAAGCCTGGCAGATAAACCGCTTACAAAGTTTTCTGCAGGTCTGGTAACAGTATCGGTTATAGCAGGCGTCAGTGATTTTTGGTCATCTTTAGCTTTCAGGAGAATAACATCGAAATAATTTTTATCATTGCCAACTCCTATGCGGGTTGAAAATCCTTTGCGTTCATATGTCGGCATGGTATTTTCAGCGGTATTATACTGATCGGTTTCCTTGTTAAACCTGCCATAGATAAAACCAAACCTGAAATATTTAGGACTCAGTTCAACTCCGGCTCCTAAAATAGTTTGACCGGCAAGAGTATAAGGTGAGAAGTTAATATTGCTGTATCCAAGATGCAGTTTTATCCATTTGTAATAAGGATTTAAACCGAACTGATTAAAAGGTTGCCTGTAACTTTTATCCTGGTTGCTGTAGGTAAACGAAAAGGGGAGGGCTATTCCGTATATACTAGCATTTATATTTCCCGATAATATCCCTGAGAACGGCATGCTTCGGGGATGCATAGCCGTATCGCCCGAATTGAAACCGTATGCGCTTGCA
>JBEKEO010000142.1:0-8162 GCA_050013795.1 Bacteroidales bacterium | reverse complement strand
TAGCTAATGCCAGTACTTGTTTACCTGTGGCAGTCCCATAATTAACAAGCACAAGGGCTTGCTGGGCATGTACACCTGTATCGCCATCCCTGTATCCTTTCCAGCCGCATTGCTCAATAAGCCAGCCGGCAGGAATTTTAAAAGAATTGTCCGCTTGTGTATAAGATGGAATACCGGGAAACGCAGATTTCAGTTTAGTAAAGTCGTTATTATTTAGGGATGGGTTTTTAAAGAAACTGCCTGAATTACCTATTTCTTTAGGGTCAGGTAATTTGCAGCGGCGTATATCACTAACTACTTTGGCTACATCCTGTATGGTTGGTTTTGTAATTTTCCTGTCTTTCAGTTCTTGTTTTAAAGCGCCATAATCTAAATTCAGCTTATGAATTTTATTCATTTTAAATGTTACTGAAACAATGATCACTTTGCCTTTCAGTTCATTTTTAAATATACTGTTGCGGTATCCAAACTTGCAGTCTTTGTTCGTAAGCTCGTACATTTGTATGGTTTGCATATCCACCACTTCAACTGATTCTATCACGTCTTTAACTTCAGCTCCGTAGGCGCCAATGTTTTGTATAGGGCTGCTGCCTACGTTGCCGGGAATAAGGGCAAGGTTCTCAACACCGCCAAGATCATTATTCAGGCAGTAATCCACGAATTCGTTCCAGTCAACACCGGCCTGAACATTCAGGAAAACATGTTCATCCGTCTCGGTAATTTTCATGATACCCTTAGTGCTGATCTTCACCACTATGCCTTCAACGTCATGGGTAAATAAAATATTACTGCCGCCGCCAAGAATAAGCAAAGGTCTTCCCTTGTATTTGTCTGTATTCAGAAACAACTGTACGTCCTGCAAGGTATGCATTTCAGCAAAGATTGCAGCCGTTGCTTCTATACCAAAAGTGTTGTAAGGTTTTAATGAAACGTTTTCAATAATGATCATATTATGCTGATATATTTTGTAAAATTAATAGTTTTGTATGATAGATTGAAAGCTTATAGTAAAAAAACTAACTAAAGAAACTTTCTTTGAGCAACTTTACGGCTACTTTGTGTTACTTTGTGTATAGCTATTCCACAAAGTTTCACAGAGAATCTCAAAGGTTCACAAAGAGTATTAATAGTACAGTAAAATAATATTTTGAACAGAGCCATTGTTTCCGTTATCAGCGATTTGAGCACCGACCGGCGCGTTCACAGGACATGCACTACGCTTAACAGGCTTGGGTTTGATGTATTGCTCATAGGGCGAAGGCGAAGAAAAAGTTTAACCCTTGAACCTCGCGAATACAAAACAAAACGAATGTTCCTGCTTTTTGAAAAAGGATTTCTGTTTTATGTCGAATTCAATTTTCGTTTATTCTTTTCATTACTCTTCAGGAAGTGCGACCTGCTTTTTTCCAACGACCTTGATACATTATTACCGAATTATCTGGTAAAAAAATTGAAAAGAAAACAACTTGTTTATGACAGCCATGAATATTTCACCGGTGTACCCGAACTCGAAGGCAGGAAGTTTGTCCGCAATACCTGGAAACGTATTGAACATTGGATATTTCCTAAAATAAAAGATATCATAACGGTTAACGATTCCATTGCGAAACTTTATAAAGATGAATACGGGAAAGAGTTGACAATAGTACGCAATATTCCGGCGCAGCAAAAGCTTAAAAATCCAAAGACAAGGAAAGAATTAGGAATAGATGGAAACAAAGCCATGATACTCTTGCAGGGTTCTGGCATTAATATAGACCGTGGCGCAGAGGAAGCTGTTTTAGCCATGCAATTCGTTACAAATGCAATTTTGTATATCATCGGCGACGGCGATGTAATAGATATTCTGAAAAGAATGGTGAAAGAAAAACAGCTTGAACAGAAAGTGATATTCATTCCAAAACAACCGATGGAAAAACTTTTGCAATACACTGTTCATGCGGATATTGGTTTAACCCTTGATAAGGATACTAATATCAATTATCGCTTCAGCCTGCCTAACAAACTGTTCGATTATATACAGGCAGGAGTCCCTGTACTGGCTTCACCATTGATTGAAGTCGAAAAAATAATGAAACAGTATTGCATCGGTGAAATGATAGATGATCATAACCCACAGCATATAGGCGATAAGATAAATCAGATGCTTGCTGATAAGTCAAAACTGGCTAATCTGAAAGAAAATTGTAATATTGCATCACGGAAATTGAATTGGGATACTGAAGAAACCATACTGATCAATGTTTTCAAAAAATATCTTTAGCCAGTCGAAAAAGGAAGTTGATATTGTTGCTTTCGATATCCCTTACCCTCCCAACTATGGCGGTGTGATTGATGTTTTTTTTAAGATCAAAGCTTTTAAAACAGCAGGTGTTAAAGTAAATCTTCATTGCTTTGAATACGGCCGCAAACAATCTCAGGAACTGGAAAGCATTTGCGAAAGAGTATTTTATTATAAAAGGGATATTTCAAAGGCTAATTTATTCAGACGGAGACCATATATCGTTGTTACCCGTTCTTCCGCTGATTTGATTAACAACCTGCTTCAAACCCACAATCCTATTCTGTTTGAAGGCCTTCACAGCTGTTATTATTTAGATGACAAAAGGTTAAAGAAAAGGAGAAAAATAGTAAGGACGCATAATATTGAGCATGATTATTATCAAAACCTTGCTAAGGTTGAAAAAGATATTTTCAAGAAGTATTATTTTTCCAATGAAGCTCAGAAACTAAGAAGGTTTGAACAAATACTGGAAAATGCGGATGGGATTGCCGCCATATCATTGCACGATAAAGGATACTTCTCAGAAAAGTTTGATAATGTTAAGGCTGTTTCCGCTTTCCATCCGAATGAAAAGGTGAATATTGGAAACGGGCTTGGAAGTTATGTATTGTATCATGGCAGCCTTGCCGTAGGCGAAAACAATGAAGCAGGACTTTTCCTGGTGAATAATGTGTTTAATGATATTGATACTCCATTCATCATTGCAGGCAATAAACCTTCCAAAGAATTACGAAATGCTGCGGAGAAAAATAACAACATCATTATTAAATCTGAAATATCCACTTCCGATATTTACAATCTTATTGCCGGCGCGCAGATAAACATTTTACCTACTTTCCAGGCAACCGGCGTTAAACTGAAACTTCTTGCAGCTATTTTTACCGGCCGTCATTGTATTGTAAATGATCCAATGGTTAAAGATACTGGTTTGGGAGGTCTATGCATTGTAAAGAATTCTGCTATAGAAATGAAGAATGCAATTCAGGAGTGCTTTACAAAAGAATTAACGACTGAGGAGATTGAAGAAAGAAAATCCTTGCTGAACGAAGGTATATTTTCAAATACCTACAATATAAATCAATTGGCAGAGATGCTGTTCTCCTGAATCTTTTGGGTGCTTGACTCAATAATACTGCCATTTTCACATATCAGGGTCCTTGCAGGAAAATTACTGAATAATGAATAATTATGCGTAGCCATCAGTACGGCTCTTCCTGAATTACTGATATCGAATAGCAGCTGCATAATTTCTTCTGAAGTTTCAGGGTCAAGATTTCCGGTTGGTTCGTCAGCAAGAATAATATCAGGGTCATTGATAAGCGCTCTTGCAATAACAACCCTTTGCTGTTCCCCACCAGATAACTGGTGAGGCATTTTATATCCTTTTGCCACAAGTCCGACTTTTTTTAACACATCTTGAAGCCGCAGGTTCATTTGTTCCTGATCCTTCCAGCCTGTTGCTTTCATAACAAATAAAAGGTTTTCATCTACCGTTCTGTCAATCAATAACTGGAAATCCTGGAATACTATACCAATTTTTCTTCGAATAAAAGGAATATCTTTATTCTTGATCTGTTTCAAATTAAATCCTGCAATATTCGCTTCACCGTCAATTAAAGGGAGGTCAGCGTAGAGCATCTTCAGTAAACTGCTTTTTCCAGTCCCTGTTTTACCAATAAGGTAAACAAATTCACCTTTGTTAATGGTAATATTTACATTGGACAGTATAAGAATGTTCTTCTGGTAAACTGAAGCTTTGCTGATTTCAATGATGGCTTCTTCCGGCATATAGCATTTTAATGAAGGTCAAAAGTAAGAATATTATTTAAATTTCAGGGAAGTTTGAATATTTTACCATAAGGCATTTCCTGTATCAGTCGTATAATTTCATCCTTATTAACTGAAAATCCGCATTGATCCAGTCCTGTTGATTTATTGTCATCTCTGAAATAGGCTATCAATGTAAAATTATTATCCCTGACCTGAATATATCCGGGTATCCTGGCTCCACCTTTTATTTTAAGAATATACATGTATGTGATCTCTTGCGAAAACAAAAATAATAAAAAAGCCTTGTTATTTTTAACAGGGCTTTTTACTCGGTTTTTATTTATTGTTTATTCTTTTATAAATTTCTTTACTGCAATTCCTTTTTCATTCTCCACTTTAATAAAATACACGCCTTTTGAGAAAGTTGACACATCAAAATTCGTTTTAGCTTGCAACATTGGTTGTTGTATTAACAATTGCCCCTGTATATCGTAAATATAAATTGTTTGCCCCTTAGTAAATGCATTATTTTCAATTGTGATATTGTCGTTTGCTGGATTGGGATAAACTGTTATCTGTTCATTGTTTAATATCGGTTGTGCTATACCCATTGGCGCAGGTTTTATTGTATTGCTATGCGATTTTGAAAATGCACTTAGCGTACGTATCAACTCTGTTGAGGGTGTACAATCAAAACCTAAGGCGTCAACGCGCCAGTTGCCATTTGGATAACTGGCATAATTAGGATCTGTAGTTGCAAGACCTGCTGTATTTACCAACACATGCCAATTCCCTGTATTATTATCATCTCTTAAAAAAGAATATCCTATTACCGGGTTTGTTTGTCCTGGTCCAATTGTATAGGCATTCCATGAAAAATTAGCTCCGCTTTCCTGAACAAACATTGTTTGATGGTATGGGCTTAAATCACTTATATTGCCGCAGGTATCGCGTATTGACAGCTTATATAACCAACTCGAATACATTGGATTCCCGCCATTTGGCCCGCCAATATTGAATGCAGTATCTGTAAATTCACTCAAAGCACTGCCGCTTACCGCTCCTATGCGCAAATAGCTTAAAGTAAGTATATCCATTCTGTACACAATAAAACTGTCAACATTATGGTATAGTGTATTATCCCAATATATCTCATTGTACCTGTATGCCGAGGAACTATCCGTTGTTACCATGCAAATATTGGGTGCCGGATAGGATGCATTTCCAATAGTATCGCATGCAATATAGTAACAATTATATGCATCAGTAACGGTTACACAATAAATGCCGGCAGAAACATTCTGAAGTGTTGGTGTTGTTTGGGCAGGTGAACTATTCCATAAATATGTATATGGTGGTGTTCCTGATGTAACAATTAATGAAGCTGACCCCTTGTTAAGCCCGCAGGTATCATTTATAATATTGGTAATTTGAGCAGCAGGACCGGGCAAATCTGTAATTGTGACAGTAGCTGTCGCAGTACAGCTTCCTGCATCGGTAACTGTTACAGTGTATGTGCCGGAGGGACGTGATATGGCTGTTGCGGTTGTTTGTTGGGGCACGGTATTCCATAAATATGAATAAGGAGATGTTCCCCCCGACACAGATACAGTTGCAGTACCATCAGCTTCCCCGCAATGTTCATTGGTTGATGAAGTAGTCAGGTTAATTGTCACATTTGAAGGAACATTTCCTGTAATAGCTGATGAACAACCATTCAAATCGGTAATTGTAACAGTATATGAGCCTGCGTATAACCCAATGGCGGTATCTGTTGTCTGTGGTGGTATTGAATTCCAAATGTATGTAAATGGCGGCGTTCCAGCAGATGGTGTAATAGTTATTGTTCCTGTCGGACTAACGCAACTAGAAGGAGTAGAACTAATAGTTCCATTTGGTAATTGATTTACCGTTACCTTAGCTGTAGCGCTAGCGGTACATCCTCCCGAAGAAGTCGCAGTCACTGTATATAAAGTTGTAACAGTAGGTGCCACCGGTATTGATGCTCCTGTTTGCCCTGTATTCCATAAATAAGTATATGTGCCTGAAGCAGTAATTATAGCCGTATCGCCACGGCAAATTGTTACAGAATCGGCAGTAAGTCCCGTTACTGGTATTGTTGAAATAACTGCACTGGCGGTATTAGTGTCGTTTAAAAAAGTAAATGTACAAGAAACAGTATCTCCGCTAACAGGGTTGTTAACAACAATAGATTGTGTTGTATCACCTGTATTCCATATGTAAGAGGAAAATCCTGACGGAGCAGATACTATAACAGAATCCCCTAAGCATTGTTGAGTTAAATGATAAACTGATATTCCGCAATAACACGAAATATAGGCATAACCAAAATGTCCGCCCGGTGTGCAATCATAGCTTGTGAATTGAATGGTTATAGTCTGTCCGATGTATGGAATTAAATTAATAACATCTGTTGTCCAATTTTTCCAAAGAACAGAATCACTTTCACATACTGCACCTCCGGGCATGCATTCAATGAACCCATGAAGACCACTTTTAGCTATAATAATCATAGAATCTAATTCTATACCTGCTGCATTTAATAAGCGAACAGTAAATTTGGGCATTTCAGCCGGAGTATGCGTTGTTGGATTTTGAAGAACTACAGCATATTGGAATGTAAAAATGCAATTTGAAGCAGTTACGGGAGAAATAGCATAATTCAATTGTGCGGCTTGGGGATAAGCTCCGCCATCGCAAGCTTCTACCTGTGCATTTCCTAACATGCATGAATTGGCTCCATCAGGCGGTAAAACATTTAAAAGGTTATTGGTATTAGGGTCGGTTGCCGCTATATTCATTATAGTTTGCTGTCCTGCCGCATAAGGTGATTGATTTGGTGTTCCAATAATCATGCCTGTTTCTGCAGTATAATCAGGACCGCCGCTACCTGTAGTATTTTCACCAACTGAGCCTGTCCAGTCAGTGAAATTACCCATTGAAAAATCAGCATTAACACAGGTACTTTGTGCAGAAACTCTGTTCAATCCACCTATCAGGGTTAGGAGAATAGCAAAAGTTGTAAATAATTTTTTCATTTTTGAATTCTTTATATTTTATAAAAATAATTCAATTACCTAAATGCATTTGTACATTATTAGATTAATCCATTATCAAACTAACAAAGGTACTCATTTCCAATATGAAAAAGCAAGTTTTGTGATGGTTTATTAATAACAAAGCCAGTTACAATTTATTTGATGACTTATGCAGCAATTTATGTGGAGAGTAAATGTGTCAGTTACTGAATTTATTTTAATTTTACCTGCTTAAATTCATTATCAATATGAATACCCCTCAAAACAGCCGCGGACTTATAGCTATTACAGGATGCGGCTCCATTTCTCCTCTTGGGCTCGACAGGGCTTCTATATATTCAAGCTATCTTAAAAATGACATGTTTCTTACAAACAAACATTTTAATAATAACCTGTATACCGTTGGAGCCTTACCCCAGGAAGCTGAAAAACAATTAAAAAATATTATTCTTGAAAACCCTAAATACAGAGATATTGATAAAACTGTTTTAATGGCAATCATAGCTGCTAAACAGGCATTTACTGAAGCAGGATGGAAAGCAGCTCCGGGCATCATTACAGGAGTTAATTTCGGCTCATCACGAGGCTCAACAGCAACATTTGAAAAACTGCATGAAGGTTTTCTCAAAGATGAATTCAGGCAAACATCTGTTTTTACTTCACCGCTTACCACGCTGGGTTATGTTTCAAACCAGGTAGCATCATATCTTAATCTTACTGGTCCTGTTATTAATACCTCTGTTACCTGCAGTACAGGTATCCAGGCAATTTGCAACGCAATTGCATGGATAAGGTCTGGAATGGCAAACCGCTTCATTGTCGGCGGTACTGAAGCCCCGCTTACTGACTTTACAATTGCTCAGGTGGAGGCGCTTGGAATCTATACAAAGCTGTTTGAAGATGAATATCCTTGCGCTCCATTGTCTTCAGAAAGGAAAGGAAAGAACACTTTTGCACTTGGTGAAGGGGCGGCAGCATTTGCAATTGAAAAATTGAACACAGTTGATTTTGCCCGCCTTGCCGCGAGGCAGGCTGAGCATCCCCCGCTT
>JBEKEO010000141.1:0-8185 GCA_050013795.1 Bacteroidales bacterium | reverse complement strand
AAGGAACTCCCCATAAACCGATATTTTGAACCCAAGCAATGAGAGAATAAGCCGTTCCCAATTGATTTTCGGGAATAAACTTAGGAACAGAAGGCCACATGGCGGAAGGAACAAGTGAAAATCCAACACCTAGTATCAAGATTAAAAAGATAGCAAATAAATAGCTGTTGAATAATGGTACTGCAAAGAGCAAATGCACAAGGATAATCAGTATAGAGCCAATAATCATGATGGTGGCACCTTTTCCTTTTCGATCGTAATAACTGCCAAAGAATGGGGTTAGCAATATATTACCGAAAGGCAGTAAGGATGGGATAATTCCTGCGTAATAATCATCCACGCCGAATTTATTGATCATTAAGTTAGTGGCATATTTAAGGAAAGGAAAAACGGCTGAATAAAACAGAACACAAAGTATAGCAATATACCAGAATGCTTTGTTTTTCATAATAGACAATAAATCTTTCGTCCTGAATTCCTCTTCAGGTTCGTCGCTGCCTTTTAATGCTGCTTCAGCAAGCGATTTATCGAGTTTCTTATCCTGAACACAATAAACCATATATGTAAGTAGACCTATACATAACATGATAAGGCAAATCAAAACAGGAGCAGAAACATGTCCGAAAGCTTTTGCAATAGGAAGTGATGTGGAAAGAGCCAATGCAGTGCCTAAACGCGCTATGGCTAACTGAAGCCCCATAGCCAAGGCCATTTCATGACCCTTAAACCATTTTACAATTATTTTGGTAATAGTATTACATATAACTTCACATCCAACACCGAATATGGCAAAACCAATAGATGCCACCCAAACCTGTGCAGGGAAAGTCCATATAATAGTCCATGTCTGACCGTCGAGTGCATGAGTGGAAACAGCCCAATATTTAATACCAGCGCCAATTACCATTACAATACAAGATGTTATTCCTGTAAAGCGCACACCCATTTTATCGAGGATAATGCCTCCAAATATCAGGAAGAAAAAGAACACATTGAACCAACTGTAGGCTCCCGAAAACCACCCATAATCAGTAGCCGACCAATGCAATTCCGAGTCGAGCATTCTTTCGAGCGGCGACATTACATCGGTTAGATAATAACCTGTGAACATGGTAAAGGAGATTATCAACAATGCCGACCAGCGTGCAGCTTTGGAATCTTTGAGTAATTTGTGGATAGTTTCAGTCATTATAGTAATTCTTAAATTATTGCCGCAAAAGTAATAATATAAATCACTTTTAATGCTTGGGAATAATCATAAAGATCATATATAGCTTGTTTTTTCTGAAAGATATATTTTCAATAACCCGATAAAAATAAAAAAGGCGCCATTACAGACGCCTTCTTTCAAACTGGCTTTATGCTATTAAGCAGCAACTTCTTTTTTAATATTTGGCAATTCAAGTCCATAGCCTTTTTTCTTATCTTCACGCTTTAAAAGGAAAGCAAAGAGTAAACCGAGTACTCCAAAACCCATAAAAACAATCATGGGAAGTGTATAATTATATGTAGTTGGAATGTCACCCGTCCCTTGTGTGATTATACAATATTTATCCAATATCCAGCCAATAAGAAGAGGTACTCCCCAGAGCCCTATATTCTGAACCCAAAAAATTAATGCGTAAGCTGTTCCTAATTGTTTCTCAGGAATAATTTTTGGAACAGAAGGCCACATAGCAGATGGTACCAATGAAAATCCGATGCCTAACACAATAATTAAAAATATAGCGAACCAATAACTGTTAAAGACAGGGATAGCAAAAAACAAGTGAACAAAAATAAGCAGTATGGAACCAATGATCATGATGGTAGCACCTTTTCCTTTTTTATCGTAAATGCTGCCAAATAATGGGGTAAGTAATATGTTTCCAAAAGGCAAAAGCGAAGGAATAACACCGGAAAATTCTTCACTTACTCCAAATTTGTTTATCATCAGGTTACAGGCATATTTTAAAAACGGGAAAACAGCCGAATAGAACAGAACGCAAAGGATTGCAATATACCACCAGCCTTTGTTCTTTAAAATCAATCCGATATCTTTTATCTGGAATTTTTCTTCTTCAAAATTCACATCATTGGCATTGACAGCGGCAAGCGATTTATCCAATCTTTTATCCTGAAAACAATAAATTATATATGTTAATAATCCTATAACAAGCAAAAGGAATCCAACCAAAACAGGTGTTGCAACATTATCGTGGCCGCCAAAGTGAGCAATACCTGCAGCGCCAAACAAAGCCAATCCTGTTCCCAGACGTGCAACAGCAAGCTGAAGCCCCATAGCCAAAGCCATTTCGTGCCCTTTAAACCATTTTACAATAACCCTCGTTGTAGTGATACCGGCTACTTCGCAGCCTACGCCGAAAATGGCAAAACCAATAGTTGCCATCCAAACCTGGGCAGGGAATGTCCATATTATTGTCCATGTTTGCCCGTCGAGCGAATGGGTGCTTACAGCCCAGTATTTAATTCCTGCTCCCAGCACCATAATAATCCCCGACATTATTCCTGTAAAACGAACACCCATCTTATCAAGAATAAAGCCTCCGAAAATAAGGAACAGCAAAAACACGTTAAATAAACTGTATCCTCCCTGGTAAAAGCCGTAGCCTTCGCTATTCCAGTGAATCTGCCGTTCAATCATTTGTTGCAGGGGCGACAGGCAATCAGTTAAATAATAACCCGCAAACATGGTTATAGAAATAATGGCTATTGCTGTCCATCGTGCAGCTTTTGAATCGCGTAATACGCGTTGAATTTGTTCAGTCATTGTTTTATTTTTAGTTAATGCGGCAAATGTAAATAAAATTTAATTTCATGCAAATTGCTAATATTTCCTTAGTAAGCTTTCGTTTCTAATTTACTGTTTAAAATAATATCTGATACATTTTTATCATTGAAACCATTGTAAATAAATATAGGACTTTGAGAAATTTAACATTAAAATAACTATTTCACATAACTTCATTTCTTTACTTTGCTCACTTGCCTGTTTTTACTTAACTTTGCATAAGATTTAATAAAATCAATAACATTATAAAATCAAAACAAAATGAGATCAACAATGCAAAACATCACATACTTTTTGTTACTTCTTATTTCAGTAATACTTATTTCCTGTACTGGAAGAGGCTATAAAAATGAAAAACAAGCAGGCGATACTACAGCAAATAATGCTAATACAATGTCTTCAGCCAAGGACACTATTGCTAAAACTGAAAACAAAAATGCAGGTGACACAGCAGTAGCAGAAAAACAGTTAATTACAACTAAAAACAAACAACAGAGCAACACAAATAACGCCAATCCTAATAAACAGACTCCATCAAAACCAAGCCAGGTTTCAACACAGGTGCATGCTGTTGTAACAGCACTTAATTCACAAACTTTTAATGAAACTATAAAATCAGGCGTAACACTTGTGGATTTCTGGGCTGTTTGGTGCAAACCCTGTAGAATGGAAGCACCGATAGTAGAAGAAATAAACACAGAAATGGCTGGCAGGGCAAAAGTCTGCAAAATGGATATTGATCAGAACAAGGATATTGCAAACAATTTCAATATCCAATATATTCCAACACTTATTATTTTCAAAGACGGAAGGATAGTTAAGCAATTTACGGGCTTCACTTCAAAGGACGATATACTCGGAGCTCTTACGAATCAATTAAAATAACAGCTGTTCAAATATACATCTGATCAGTTTTTAAATACATCTTAAACTTAAAATTTTTACCATGACAATAGCAATTTCTTTTGAAGGCAAAAAAGGTGTAAATGCTAATGTAGGCGGTTTTATAGTAAAAACTGACCAGCCCATTGATTCAGGTGGGAACGGGACTGCTCCTTCACCCTTCGATTTATTCCTTGCCTCCATCGCCACTTGTTCGGGAGTATATGTTAAATCTTTTTGCGATAACAG
This sequence comes from Bacteroidales bacterium, assembly GCA_050013795.1. Lineage (GTDB taxonomy): Bacteria > Bacteroidota > Bacteroidia > Bacteroidales > CG2-30-32-10 > CAWHOW01. The sequence continues at coordinate 4,263 of JBEKEO010000141.1, read as the reverse complement.
GAACCTGCCAACCGAAGGCATTAAGATATTTCAGCATGCCGAATACGACAGCGAAACCAAATTGGTTTCAAAGCTAAATCTCGAAATAGTAGTTCCTGCAAGCTTTCCTGAAAAATACAGGGATGCATTGGCTGAAGTGGCTGGCAAATGTAAAGTGAAGAAACAAATAAAGAATCCACCTGAGTTCAATGTTTGTACAACAGTTGAAAAATAATTATCAGGGATAAATTCTTTCGAATTTATTTACTTTTTAGCTTTTTCTTTACTATAAGATTATAGGAATCATCTATCCACTCTTTTAACAAAGTATCGGTAATTGTTCCATCTATGAGCACTGTATTCCAGTGCCTCTTATCCATGTGGTAGCCGGGAAGCACGCAGGGATAATGTTCTCTGAGGGAAATAGCCTTTTCAGGATCACATTTTACATTAATTGAAAACTCTCCTTCTGTATTTGTAAGAAGGAACATTTTCCCTACCACTTTAAATACAAGCGTTATATTATCAAATGGAAAACTCTCAGTAACACCTTTCTTCAAAAGGCAATATTCACGCAACTCTTCTATGTTCATATAATATGTTTAAAATAGTTATGGTAATCTTCCTTCGAATTAATATTCACTAGTATATTCATATCTGTTGTTTCAGTTTCTGTCTTCTTATAAGCATTCAGTAGTTCTCTCAGATCATAATCAGTATTATCAAGCAACAAAAGCGACTTGATTATTTCAGCTCCTACTAAAATGGGATGCCCTCCTTTGCCTTTATAAACTGGCACTACATATGTATCCGGTTTAGTTAAGTTATCCATCAAACCTAATAATTCCTCTGTAACAAAAGGATTATCAGTATTCTGAATATAACAAGCGGTATTGGCGTATATGTTCTGCAATCCCAGTTTTAGCGAAGAGAACCTGCCTCTTTCAGGGTGTTTATTAATAATGATCTCCGAGTATTCTGCAATTTGGGGAATATTATTCCGAATATATTTATACCCTTCCGAATTCAAAACAATGTTTATCTGTCCGGCTTCAAAAGAGGAATAGGTAGCTGCTATCTTTTCAAGGAAAGTAATATGTTTGTCCCATTTAAGGAATGGCTTTGGAACACCCATCCTGCTTGACAATCCTGCCGCCAGAATAATGACAGGTAATTGTTCCGGACTATTTTGATGTTCCTTCATTGCAGATTTTATGTTATTTTTACAAAGTTAAAATTAAGGTGGATATATACAAAGAACGAAATGGGAAAAATGACGGATAAGTTTTCAATTATTGAAATTGACAGGTTGTATCAATTGATTGACAGGAGTTACAGCGAGAGGAAAGAAATCTTCGGCATACCTGAAGAACTGTTTTTTAAAGCTTCAAAAGGTGATAAATTTCGCATAGAACGTTACGGCAAGATATTGGAAACGCCAATAGGTGTTGCTGCAGGCCCTCATACACAAATGGCTCAAAACATCATTACTGCATGGTTATGCGGGGCAAGATACATTGAATTAAAGACTGTACAGACCCTAGATGAAATACATGTTTCAAAACCCTGTATCGACATACAGGACGAAGGCTATAATTGCGAATGGTCGCAGGAACTGAAGATACACGAAGCTTATGATGAATACCTGAAAGCATGGATCATCATTCATATACTGAAGCATAAACTCGGTTATGACAGCAGCGACGGGCTTGGCACTATATTCAACATGAGTGTTGGCTATAATATGGAAGGCATATTGAAGGATAATGTTCAGTTCTTCTTTACTAAAATGGCCGACTGTATTACAGAAAAAGCAGAAGCAATTGAAAAACTGAAACAGCTTTATCCTGATATTTTGAAAATAGAAATTCCAAATAAAATATCGGATAACATCACCCTGTCAACCATGCATGGTTGTCCACCGGAAGAGATTGAGAAGATTGGGTTGTATCTGATCAATGAAAAGAAACTTCACACCACCATCAAGCTAAACCCTACTTTGATTGGCGCTGAAAAGCTGAGAAGTATTTTGAGCAATCTTAATTTCAGAACAGAGGTTCCCGATATAGCATTTGAGCATGATCTGAAATATCCTGATGCTATAAAGCTTATCAATTCACTGCAACAGGCAGCAGATAAGAATGGCGTTGTATTCAACCTTAAGCTCACCAATACCCTCGAGAGTGTAAACAACAAAACCATTTTCACTCCTGAAGAAAAGATGATGTACATGAGCGGACGTGCTTTGCATCCTATCAGCATCAATCTTGCGAAAATACTTCAACAAGACTTTAATAACAAACTTGATATTTCTTTCTGCGCCGGCGCTGATTGTTTCAACATTACCGACATTATTAATTGCGGATTAAAGCCCGTTACTGTTTGTTCCGATATTCTTAAACCCGGCGGTTATGCTCGTCTTTCGCAATATATGGATGAATTAAAAGGATGGAAACCTGATTCTAACCAGGCTGAATTCCTTGCTACTTATGCCGAAAAAGTCATTACAGATAAAGCATATAAACAAGATCCTTTTCATATTCCAAGCATCAAGACAACAAAGGAACTGAGTTATTTCGATTGCATACATGCGCCCTGCGTAGATACCTGTCCAACAAACCAGGATATACCGGATTACTTGTATCATGCATCAAAAGGAGAATTCGGAAAAGCTTTTGAGGTGATAATGAAAAAGAATCCTTTCCCTTCCGTGCTTGGAATGGTATGCGATCATCTTTGCCAGACAAAATGCACACGCATCAATTATGATAATAACATATTGATAAGAGAGGTTAAAAGGTTTGTTGCCGAAAATGGAATGAAAGAGAATTTCCTTAAACCTGCTAAAGAGAACAACAAGAAAGTTTCAATCATAGGTGCTGGTCCTTCAGGGCTTGCCTGTGCTTATTTCCTCAGGCTTGCAGGTTTTAAAGTTGAAGTTTTCGAAACAAAGAACATTGCCGGTGGTATGGTAGCCGATGCTATTCCTTTATTCAGGCTGAAGAACCAGTCTATTCAGAAAGATATTGAACGGATAAAAGAGCTCGGTGTAACTATACAATACGGAGTAAAAATTGACAAAGCATCATTTGAGAAGATCCGGAAAGAAAGCGATTTCGTTTTTCTAGCCACAGGTGCGCAGAAGTTCAAATCACTTGGCATAGAAGGAGAACAAGCCAAAGGGGTGATGGATGCCTTTGAATTTCTTTCATCAGTTAAAAGAGGCGAGAAAGTTGAACTTGGTAAAAACATTATTATTGTTGGTGGCGGCAATACCGCTATGGACGTGGCTCGCACTGCTTACCGTTTAGCACCTGCAAACGGAAAAGTTGTTGTACTATACAGAAGAACAAAGCACGAAATGCCCGCAGATGCTGAAGAAGTAAAAGCGCTGATAGAAGAAGGAATTGAAATAATTGAATTAGCTGCTCCCGAAAAAATACTCATGGAGAATGGTAAAGTAAGTAAGCTGGTTTGTTCAAGGATGAAGCTTGGAGAGGCTGATGCTTCAGGGCGTGCAAAGCCAGTAAAGATTGCAAATTCGGAATTTGAAATTGCTGTCGATACTATTATCCCTGCTCTTGGGCAAGATATAGTAATTGATTTCATAAAACCTGTATTGCTGAAAGCAAATCCTGTTTCATTCGAAACACAAATAAAAAATGTATTCATAGGCGGCGACGCCATGCGTGGCGCTGCAACTATTATTAAAGCAGTTGGCGACGGAAGAAAAGTGGCATCACAGATCATTTCAAGGGTTGGAACTGATTTCAACTTTGAACCGGAAAAAGAGAACAGGGGCCTGGCTTACAAAGATTATATCATTAAAAAATCGAAGCGTGTAAAAGGCGAAAATGTTGAAGAAACTGAATTGGCCGAAAGAAAGAATTTCAACCTTGTTGTGTCACCGCTTACAAAAGAACAGGCTGTAAAGGAAGCTTCGCGCTGCCTGTTTTGCGATGATGTATGCAGCGTTTGCGTAACTGTTTGTCCTAACCGGGCTAATTATACCTATTTCAGCAAGGCTGTTTCTTTAAATATTTCGAAAGCGATGATCAAAGGCGGCAAGGTTTCCATTGAAAGGGTGAGCACAAAGAACATCACACAGAAATACCAGATACTGAACATAGCCGATTTCTGCAATGAATGCGGCAACTGCACTACTTTCTGCCCCACCAATGGAGCGCCATACAGGGATAAACCCAAGTTTTATCTTACGGCTAAAAGTTTTAAAGAAGTGGAAAACGGTTTCATGCTGAGTAAACTAAAAGACAAAACCGTTCT
>JBEKEO010000140.1:0-8189 GCA_050013795.1 Bacteroidales bacterium | reverse complement strand
TGAGGCCTGTTTTAGAAATCGCGAGCGTCCGCCCTAATTTGTTGTTTGTTAAGTTTTAAAAACGTGTGTTGAATTACTACGGGTATGTCTTTCAGACTTTTTTCAAAGAACGCTTTAAGCCTTATTTAAACATTCTGATAGGATATTATCCAATACTGTCAGTTTACCAATAATTATATCATCGTTTACTTTTGCTGATTCCTCATGGTTTACGGCATACGTAGATAACTGCAGGGCAACCATTGCCAGCAGGTCCTGTTTATCTTTATATGCATAAGTATCAGCATAAGCTTTGATCTTTTCATTTATTGATTTTACTGCTTTTCTAACCGTTTCTTCCTCTCCTGCTTCAATCTTCAGCCTGTATGGCCTGTCTGCTATATTAACTGTGATTGAAAGTGTCGGCATTCTTTCTATTTATTCTCCTATTTGTTTAAAAGAGCTATACATTTGTCAATTTCCCGCACAAGTTCGTTTATCCTTAACTTAGCCTTATTATCTTTTCCGCTTTCTAATATCCTGGCTATTTTTTGAACTTTATTTTTATCTTCTGTTTTACTAATGATAACTTTTTGATTTTCAATTATATTTTTTAAATTGTTAACTTCCTTTTTTAGATTATTGTTTTCAATTGATGTTTGACTTTGCAAATCTACGATTTTTTTTATTTTGTATTCAAGTCCCGATACAATTAAAGAAACTTTATCCATAAAAAATCATAAAATTATATACAAAAATACTAAATGAGAGTTCAAAGCGCAAGTGTTTTTGCGTTTTTTTTAATAAATATTGTTAATCTTATTTTTATTCATTGATTATTAGTGCTTAATGAATATTAATGCCTTCTAAATATTTGTGCTTTCATTGTTTCTTGAATTCCTCCCGTTGAGTACAATAAATACTCTTAAATATCCTCTAATTGAATATGGTCTTTTCTCCCTTTTTGTAAGAGATTAAACCTTAACACAATGTTTGCTCTTAATAGGAAAAAGTGGGCTGGGAGCAACCCAAAGCGGGCGTGAAGTGATGCAAAGCCGGTGTAGAGTGAGTCAGCGCCGGTGCAGAGTGAGCCAGCGCCAGCGCTGAGTGAGTCAAAGCCGGCGCTGAGTGATACAAAGCTAGCCTATGATGAATTAATGTTTTATGTCAAAAATAAAAAAAACCCTTCCGTTTCGGGAAGGGTTCTTTTAAAAGAGAATTTAGTATTACTCTATAACCATTTTATGAGTATCACTATCTTCGCCGGCTTTTACAGTATAGAAATAAATACCCGATTGAAGCTTGCTTCCATCAAAGGTATAAGTATGTGTACCTGCGCTAACCGTTCCGTAATTCATTTCATAAACTTTCTGTCCAAGCATATTTGAAACTAATAAAGTAAGATTTGAAGGCGTGCTTAATTTTACAGAAATTGTGGTTGTTTTATCGAATGGATTAGGATAATTCTGTGATACAAACGATACGTTGTTTTTTAATTCATTTATACCAACAAAATCAGCATCATCGAAAGTAACTCCTGTCAAATAATAGTGAGTACATGGATCAGTTGCCAGAGCAGTAGTATTAGGTAACGTAGTTGTAACAGGGATAGTATATGTTGATCCGCTTGTTAAAACCCTGTCTGCAGCATACTTCCAATAGCATGTACCATCAAAAGCAGTATTAGAAGTGAAATTTGTTAACTGAGTATGGTGACCGTTGGTATTATCCCATCCATAAGCCATAAGTTCGGGTAAGGTTACCATGGTAACGGAAGTAGTAAGTGTGTCATCAATCCAGGTAGCAAACATTTTCGTTCCGTCGGTAGTTCTTGATATATGAATTCTGTGGTTCCAGCCTATGTTTTGGGTTGATGAATAATAAAGAGCACCCGGGTCGGTAGGACTTACAATTGCACACTGCATTGCAGTAATATATGTGGCATCCCATCCACCTCCTACTTTGGTATGAATATCATATAATCTCTCTACATCACCGGTATATGAATAAGCTGCCGAATCAGGATCGCTTGAAGACCCTCCGTAAACACCGGTAACTATATGAAGCTGTCCATTGTTATCAACTGAACCTGCTTGTTCATTTCCACTAGCGTCACCACCCGGAATAAAAGGAATACGCAGAGTGGCATCGTTATCTACCGGCCTTATTGAATCTTCGATTGTAGATATTGTGCTAAAATTGAATACAGGTTGTTTAACCCATGTTGCCCCATGAGTAGTTGATTTGTAAACGATAGGTTCAACACTATAATGAAATGGCCGATCAGTAGAATCAACCCCAAAGAAATAAATATACCCAACGCTTCCGTCTTCGTTCCATGCCGATCCATAGTTAAATAGGTATACTCCAGGATTATCGTTAGCTACAGCCATAAAATTAATTTTAACAAGTGTTGTGTCCCATACCAATGAATCGCTGGTTGGTGAGGTTCCTAATGTACCATTAAACACTTCTGCATATAATGGCGGGGTAACATATTGAAGGTCGGTAGTTACAGTTAAAGAATATGGAAGACAAGCATGTACCATTTTTGTATTGCCGTCGCAGCTTGCCAAATTCCCTGGTACTAAATCAATGGGATTAGTAGTATCCCATTTTATATAATTAGTGAGCATAACATTTGTATCGCCATCAAGTCTTGCTGAACCAGCATAGGATCCTGCCCAATCAGGGGCTGAAGAAGATCCTGTCCAGTAAGGACCGACATAACCCATATATGCCTGATTGGCAATAGTGTTGCCTGTTGGATTAATAATAACACCGCTGGGATAACGGTTATTCGTGCCTTGTGATATATTAAAATCAAGGCTGTCAAATGAAGCGCCATTGTTGCTTGTATATTTACACCGTATGTAATTTGAAGTTTCGGTACCATCGTTACCGCCACCCCTGTGAGTAAAAGCAACTAAATTTAACCCTGGACATGATGATAAACAGGTATAATTTGCGTCTTCAACAGTAAGAATATTACCTGAAGTAGCAAAATAAATCTGGTTTACGGTTCCTATCTTTGGTCCCTTAACTTTAAAAGCCGATTGTTTTGCAGGTCCAATTGAAACCGGATTTACAGTTGTAGGATCGGCAATGGCTTTATGCGTAAGCCCAACCGGTGAAACTTTGTGAACTGCTGAATTTGTTTTTTGATTCTGGGCATAGGTAGCAAATCCAACACCCAAAGCTAATGCGATAAGTACGATTTTTTTCATATTCATCTGGTTTTTAGTTAATAATTGATTTGGTTTCTGATTTATTGAGTTGCAAATTTAGTATATTATTATTAATGGCAAAATTTTTTATTTTTTTCTCCAAACAATTTAAAAGTGTTCTTGTTCGGTATAATAGTTGTATAAAAGTAATAAAAAAAAATACAAAAGAAACAACCAATCAGTTAACGGTAGGTTTTAATCAGTTAACGGTAAAATAAGTGGCGGCGATGATTTAATATGTGCAATTATTACGTCTTTAAGTGTACTCATCAAGTCGTGGAGTGATCTTAACAAGTCGTGGAGTGATCTTAACAAGTCGTGGAGTAATCTTAACAAGTTGTGGAGTGATCTTAACAAGTCGTGGAGTGATATTAACAAGTTGTGGAGTGATCTTAACAAGTCGTGGAGTGATCTTAACAAGTCGTGGAGTGATCTTAACAAGTCGTGGAGTGATATTAACAAGTTGTGGAGTGATCTTAACAAGTTGTGGAGTCACCTTAACAAGTCGTGGAGTGCGCTTAACAAAGCGTGGAGCGCACTTAACAAGATATTAACTGACTTAATTAGAGCGTTGACTTTCTTTCAACAATATGCTTAAATCTTTCAGTTTTTCTTTAAAAGGTTCTTCAATTCAGCCATAAACAGCCTGAAGTCAGCAGTTGTAAGGAGCATTTCCCTGGCTTTTGCCCCCGAAATCTTCAAAAAGAAGAAAAGCTGATAAACAAGCATGCTTAAATACACCACCGAAGCTGTAATTCCGGCACCTGCAAGCTTATAGCGTGGAATAAGAATAAGCCCCAAAATAACAGTGAATACAAAACCTATTGCAGCAGCAATAGTGTTATGATAAGGTTTTCCAATACCCGAAAAATAACTGCTCAACGAAAATGTCAGAGAAAAAAACAAAATACCTGATGCAAGGCTAATTATTACTATTGGCAATTCATGAAAATCATTTCCAAAAAAGAACGCAAACACGCTTTGAGGTAAAAGGATTAAGATAATAAGGAGGAAAAATGTTATCAGAAAGGATATTTTACCGAAAACAAGGGTGATTTTTTTTGAATATTCATGGTCTTCAGTATTAGAAAGTTTTGAATACTGCACTATCGACATGCTTTTTCCTGTAAGCCATAATCCTTCGGATAGTTGAACGCCTGCCGAGTAAATCCCGACGGCTGTACGTCCTATGAAATTTTCAATAAAATAATAAGGAAGCCTGTAATTGAAAAGCTGTACGATGTTGGCCAATTGGAGATAAGTACCATAACGAAGTATGTTTTTTAAAACTTCACGAATATTTTTAAAATCAGAAATGCGGAACAATTTTATTGCAAGCAGGAAGCCCGAAATCATGCTGAAGCCCCATGAAATATATAAAGCAATAATATACGACATTACGTTCTTTCTATCCAAAGTAAAAATCAAGACTGATAAAACTGAAATCATAAGAATGATTTGTACAACATTGATGATATTATATTGCTTGATCTTTTCTTTTCCGAGCAAAAGGGAGAGGTTTATAGAAGACAATGACTGGATAAGGGAAAGCAACATTACATGATAATAGTATTCATGCGGAATCAGGTTAAGTAAATTCAGTATGAAAGTACAGATGAAAGCTGTTACAAATGCCCAGATATAAGATGGTATAATAAGTTGAAAAACATCAAAACGCGGAATAAGATATACAAGAGCCGAGCCCCCTACAAAATTATTGACCATTTGCACTATCGTTACGCCAAGAATAATAAGACTAATGGTACCTAAACTTTCTGCTCCCAGTTGTTTGGATGAAATCATAAGGATACATAGGCTTAAAACAGCACCAAGTAACCGTGACCCTATAGTTCCCAGTAATTTATTTATCATTGCTGTGAATTCTTAAAATCTTTCTCACTTTTCTCTTCAGCTGAAAGCAGAATGCTGCCCATACAAATGTAAATCTTTTGGCATCAATAACTGTATAATCACCAATACTGTTAACAGTGTGTACTCCATTATTGTAAAAGCTGTTTTTAACAGGGTTTATGAATCCTGTAGTTTCTTCTTCAAATTCAATAGTATTCAGTTTAGTGATTTTATTTATTACTATTCTGCCTCCGTATGTTTTGCTACAATCCTGGGCTGGACGGTAAAGAATATCATTTTCGATGAAAAAATTTCCGGCGGGCCTTGATGAACGCACATCAGTTTTAACCGGATTTGCAGGATGAGGTAAATATTTCCCATTAAATTCATCCGAATAATAAATATAAAGATTAGTGTTCGATTCATTGGAGTTTTTGGTTAAGAATAACCACCATTTTTCATTATAAAAAACAAGTGAACTATCAACGGCATCAATGTTTTCTAAAATAGTTTTATGGTAAAGAAGATTCCCATTGTTTTCAATTTTATATAAATCAACCTTATGGTTTTTGAATGCTTCGGGAATACAATAATGTTCATCTTTATTGCTAAAAACATAAGGATATGATAAATGATAAGGTTTTTGTAGAACTGTTATCTCTTCTGCAAAACCTGTACTTTCTGAATATGCTGTTTTATTAATTACAGCTTTCCTGGATTTGTAATCGTACCTTTCAAATAGGATATTTACATTATTACCTTCGGCAAAAGCAAAACAGTCGGCCCTGTATAGAGAAGACATTTGCTTTGGCATCCATATTATTTTATTATCAGAAATCTCTTTGTTTATAAGAGACGACATAGGGAGTTTTATTATACCTATATTCCATTGTTCGCTTCTGAACAGCTCATTGAAATGGAATTGAAGTTTGTTGATGAACAATTTGCATAATAAACTTAACATCTTCAGATTTGCCGGGGCTTTAAAAACCGGAGCTACAGAAGTTGAAGGAACATTATTAAAATAATCAGCAACTCCAATCTTAATATCAGTACAAATTTGTTTCGGCCAAACAGTGCAGCTATAATTAAGCATATCAACATTGGCAGCATAGGAATGATTGACTGTTTTAAAATATCCTTTTTTTAAAACAATTCCTGAATCTAATTTATCTGTAAGCTTTTGAAGAATTGCTCCGTTAATAGTATCTTTAAAATATATTTCCCATAATCCCGGTGGTCCGCCCCTGTATTTTGTTTCATCATCATGATGAAATGACCATACACCATACTTTGGAACATTAAGAATTTCTCCACGAATGATATTGAAACCAAAGCGCAACATGAAATCCAAATTATAATTCCTGATGGATGCAATATCTTCATCGGAAAAATATTCTGAATATTTCCCTTTCATTTTAACAGTGCAATCAATGGAAGGAATATTGCGAAACTTTGAGGACAGATCGATCTCTTTTATTGAATCAGGATGATAAAAGAACTTCTGATAAAGTTTATAAACAAAATGTTTTCCAACCCACGAACTGATTTTCTTTAAAAGACTTTCTTTTTGATTTGATACAGCATTATTAACAAGCAAAACTAGTTCTGCATCACCTGAATTTAATAAATGCTCAATGGTTTGTAACTGCCATTTTTTTAATAAATAACTGTTGCAAAAAATACCGAAGCGAAGCTTACTGGGATTTCTCTCATTACTGCTATGTTCGATTGTCGGCATTATCTATACAAATTCTAGTTCTTGGTGAGGAAAAAGAAAACTATGATTTTACTTTTTTAGTATCTGTTGGTAAATCTCAGCAAAAGAATTTCCAATTACATCTATGCTATAATTATCAATTGCAAACTGGCGGAGCTGTTGTTTGTCGTAGTTTGAGTAATTATCAAGCATGGTGCTAATGGCGTTTTCAAGGGCAATTTCATCATTGGGTTTAATAAGTATTCCTTTGTCGCCTGAAACAACTTCCGGAATGCCGCCAACATCAGTGGAAACCACAGGCAATCCGGCAGAAAATCCCTCAGCAATCACTACCGACATTGTTTCATAATTACTGAACATCAGCATAAAATCAGCACTGGCATAGATTTCCTTAAGCTCATTCCCTTCTTTTAGTCCTTCGAAAACAACAGACTTATTAAGGATGCCTAATTCGTCAGTATACTTTTCCAGTATGATTTTATCCATTCCATCACCTACCATCCTGCAAATAAAATCATTTCTTTTTTCTGAAAGATTCTTCAAAGCCCTCAACATTCCTGAAATGTTTTTCGATTTATCTTCAAAACACGATACATGAATGATATTCTTTATTCCTGAGTTTCCTTTTTTTCCGATAGTGAAAAAGTCTGTATCCACAACATTAGGAATAATGTGGAAATGCTCATGGCTTAATTTATGCGAATTCATTGCGTCTTTCAGGTTGCCTGTAACAGTGGTAACGGCAGATGCATTTCTTACCACAAGTTTTGTAAGCCACCTTCTTAATAAACCCTTATACGTATTGTTGCTAGTCATATAACGCGACCAGTGTTCGGTAATGATATATGGTTTCCCTGAAAATATCTTTTTCAGTAAAGCAATGATTCCTGTTCGTGTAAGGATGTTAGCGTGAATAAGGTCATAATCGCCGAAATGTTTTTTTATTGCGCGGAAACCTTTGCGATAAGCTTTATGCCATCTGCAAGCCTTTATAAATGATGGAATAAAAGAACTATCGTTGTAATAAACTATAATTTGTGTAAACCTTTCTTCATTAAGAATTTCTAATTCGTAATTTCCTTTATTGGTTTTATTACATGGCTGAATATAGAGAACTGCAACCTGACATTTTTTAGCAATAGCTCTTGCATGCCTTTCAACGAAGAGCCCGAGCATGGGATCAATGCGGGAAGGATACCATGCGGAAAGGAATAAGACTTTTATAGCAGCAGTTTGTTCCAAATGTATGCGATATAATTGCACAAATTTAGATTTATTTAGTGATGTGTTTGTTTTTTCAGAAGTAATTTTACTAAATTTGCACCCTCATAAACGGTGGATGTAGCTCAGCTGGTTAGAGTACCGGATTGTGGTTCCGAGGGTCGTGGGTTCGAACCCCACCTTCCACCCAA
>JBEKEO010000139.1:0-8247 GCA_050013795.1 Bacteroidales bacterium | reverse complement strand
CGTATTACAGGCAAAACCTAACGGATTTCAGCGAATTTACTACTGTATGCCTATATAGATCCAGCCATCCCATATATAAGGGTCGGGAGAGGTGATGCTGAATATAGGATGATGTTTATCCGTTATGGTAGCTTTTGCCGTCTTTTTAGTCTTTGCCGTTGGTATTACAAAAGGACTTTTGGTACGGCTGACAGGTACAACGGATGTATGATTAATAGCCAGTATGGTTCCGCTGCTAAGGTCGGAAAGCTGTATAGTACCTTCGAGCGAAACACAATCAGTGTAACTTCCTTTTGCCGGTATAACTCCTTTGCCGCTAACAATAGCCACCCTGAAAATATGCCCTTCTACCCCTCTTCTGCATTTTTTGGCATGTACAAGCACCCAGCCGGGTCCTACAGCAATAACCCCAAAATCGGGTTGTTTGCCTCCCACTTTTTTGGTCAATCTGCCTCCGCAGGTATTAGCCAGGTTAATCCCTGCTGTAATATCGCCGGCAGCTATGCTGGCATCATTACAGGCGCCTTTCATAAAATTAATTACCTTATTATACAGGTCAACCGTAGTTTTCTTCTGCCCCAATACCTGGTTGCTGGTATAGAGCTGGGGCTTAAGCAGTGTTCCGTTATCCATGGTCTGCAGCAAATTGGCCGCAGTATGCACCATGGTATCGGTAGTGGGACATGCAGCCATAGCAGCCACTCCGGTAGTTTTCAGTCCTAAACATTCTTTAATTACATAATCCGTTGGATCAGTCACCTTAAGAAGTTTAAGGTTAATTTTTGAGGGATTCCTCATTATCGACATCATGATGAATGTCATTAAGAACCTTTCGCTATAGCTGATTGGTTCCGATTTTAAATTTTTTGTTTTCATTTTTTTAGTTTTTTAGGTTTATAAATAAATGTTGATACAAAATTATCCTGACATTTATGGCATTACAATAAATGCCATAAATATCTTTTTTGTGATCTTGCGGTCCAAACGTTGCACGTATGCGTACACTTCATCAATGGTGTGGTGTTTTTTGCGGCGGGCTGTTGTTTTTTTATGCTTGTCGCTAAGCGTTGAAAGCAGAGGGAAATATTTTTTAATCATGCCGTTCCAGTCGTATTTACTATCGGTGGCATACAGCGAAAGCAGGTTGCGTGTGGCTTCGGTGGCCCCGCCGTTCTTTTTGAAATTGAATGCCCTTTGTATAATGTATTCCGAGATACCGTTGAAGAATTTCTTTTTCAATCCGAGTATGCTGTCCGACTGAATAAAAGTGTTCAGGTCTTTTGTCAGATTGTGAACAAAGCTGTGGCAGCCTAGCTTGCTGCTGCATTTTTCTTTGGTATCGTATGCCAGAAGTATGAAATCAAGCACTTCCTCCGGCAGTATAATAGATGTGGCGTTTTTCATGGCACGTACTCTCCGTTTATGTCATAATAATGATTTTGGTCAGACAGAGCCGATTCGCCTGGAACGTTAGTGAAAGACGAATCGTGTCGAAGTCGACCATTACGAGCCACTCTTCGACACGTCCGCCAACTGGCTGACGGCTCTGAGTGACTCGTTTATTTAAATTAAGGTTTGATGTATAATGTAATGGAGGAAAGCAGAAGCTTTGTTTGCTCTTTGTTGCTCTTGCAGTATGTACTGTATAAAATAGCATCTTACACTTGCTTTAGCCGCTTCAAGTGGGCCCGTTTTATTTCCGACTTGTGCTAAAAAAGTAAAGATGTTTACATAAAAATAAATTAGTGATTACTTTATTTTAATATTCCGGAATAAAGTTACAACATTATTTTGCCTAAGTCAAGTTTTTTAACATATATTTTAAAAATAATTAAAAATTTAACAATTCATTTACAAAGCAGATATTTTTGCAAGAAATAATGTTGCAACATAATGGCATCCCGAAACTATCCATCCAAATATTCAGAATATCCATTTTATTGAATATATATGGGGAATTTTTATAATATTGCAAAAATTCAAATTTACAGGGCCATTGAATCATATTATTTCAAAAAAATCCCTGTAAAGAATTTCCTTAACATCTTAAATTAATCAACTATTAATAATTTGTTCTGCTCAAATTATGGTTCCGGCAATTAATATAGTTTTAACAGCAATATGGCTTAATTGCTTTCCTGCAATGGATATGGACATTGCGAAAACGCTGTATCCTGATAAGAATAATGAAAATGCAATAGTACATACGGTTTCAAAAAAAGATGTGTACAATGCCCTGGAAGGGAATTCTGCTGATCAAATTGATAATGTTTTAATGGGCTTGAATAAAGCTGCGCCTTTGCTTCCTGTAAATGCATATAAAGGCGCTCTTTATATGAAAAAAGCGTCCATGCTCAATGCTTTAAATCAAAAATTAAATACCTTCAATCAGGGGAAAGACCTTCTGGAAGCTGAAATAAACAAGCAGCATTCAAATGCGGAATTACGATTCCTCCGCTTGATCATCCAGGAAAATGCACCTGCTTTTTTAAAGTATAATAACGATATGCAAACAGATAAAAATGTTATTATGCTTAACTATAAAACATTGGATGAAGAATTAAAAAACATTATTAATAATTACGCCAATACATCAAAAGTATTAACCCCTTCTGATCTGTATTGAGCGATAGCATGCTGTTTGGCTTAAATAGCAAAGCTTTTTGAAGCATCCTCTAAAAAAGAAAAACTATTTATCCATTGAATTTAAAATGAAAAGTATACTGGTAATAAATTATTCTCAATCCGGTCAGTTAGACGAAATAATTGATAATTTTCTTATCCCTTTTGATAAATCGGATATTGACAGGATAAAAGTTGTCCCCGAAAAGCCTTTTCCTTTCCCTTATACAAGTAAGGAGTTCTTTGATTTAATGCCTGAAACTGTTTTGGAAGAAACGACACCATTAGAACCAATCAACTTCCAGTCTGAGAATTACGAACTGATCATTATCGGGTATCAGCCATGGTATCTTTCGCCTTCCATTCCTACAACAGCTTTGTTCAATAACGAAAAATTCACTTCATTGCTCAGGGGGAAGCCTGTTGTTACTATAATAGGAGCCCGTAATATGTGGCTCAATTCGCAGGAAACCATAAAAGAAAATATTTATAAAGCAGGCGGGATATTAGTTGGCAATATACCCCTGATTGACCGGAACAATAACCATATAAGTGCGGTAACAATGCTTTACTGGATGCTTACAGGGAAAAAACAAAGATATCTTAATTTGTTCCCTTTTCCGGGAGTAAGTAATGACGATATAAAAGGGGCATCCGCTTTCGGAGATATAGTGTTCAAAGCATCACAGGATAAGGAATATTCTGACCTTCAAAAGAAGATTTTAGATTTGAATTTAATACGTATCGGAACTGATATCTTATTCATTGAACTCAGGGCAAAACGAATGTTTAACGTTTTTGCAAGATTGATTAAAAAGAAAGGAACTTCAATCAGAAGAAGAGCTATTTTGATAAATTTATTTAAATATTATTTATTGATTGCATTGTTCATTATTGCCCCTGTTGTTCTTGTATTTTATTATTTATTTGTTTTTCCTTTTCAAAAACGTAGCATTCAAAGAAAGAAACTATATTTTTGCAACGTCAAAAGAGAAAAAGAATGACAGACGTTTATATTACGAGGATATCCAAATTCCTGCCGAATAAAGCTATTTCTAATTCGGAAATGGAAGATTATATTGGATTGATTAACGGGAAGCCTTCTAAATCGAAGAAAATTGTTCTGCGAAACAATGGCATAGAAAATCGCTATTATGCTTTGGATAAAAATGGGAATGCAACTCATACTAATGCACAGATGGCTGCTCTGGCTATTAAAGATCTGTTTAAGAACTATGCTGATGAAATTAAAGAAGTAGATCTGCTATGTTGCGGAACGTCAACTCCCGACCAATTAATGCCATCTCATGCTGTTATGGTTCATGGCTGGCTGCCTGAATCCGGGAATATTGAAGTTGTTTCACCTTCAGGTGTTTGTTGCTCAGGTATGCATGCTCTTAAATACGCATATTTGTCATTAAAGACAGGAGAGAAATCAAAAGCAATCAGTACCGGATCGGAACGTTTATCACGAATTTTAAGGTCGGATGTTTTTGAAGAAGAAATTAAACACTTAACCGATCTTCATGAAAACCCCTTTGTTTCTTTCGAAAAAGACTTCCTTCGCTGGATGCTTTCCGATGGTGCAGGAGCATTTCTTCTGGAAAACAAAAAGAACCCCGATAATATTTCGCTTAAGATAGAATGGATTGAAGCTTGCTCTTATGCAAATTCTAAAGAAACATGTATGTACATGGGGGCAGACAAATTGCCCGACGGAAGTTTGAAAAGCTTCATGGACTATTCCCCTGCGGAAATCATTTCAAATTCTGTTTTAAGCATGAAACAGGATGTTAAATTGTTAGGTGAAAATATTATAAAACTCGGATTCGACAAGCTTTCCAGCATTCTTAAAGATAAAAAACAGGATATCCGAGAAATTGATTTTTTCCTGCCTCATCTTTCAAGTTATTTTTTTGAAAGTAAGATTGCTGATATTTTAGAAGAAAACGGAATAGGTATCCCTAAAGAAAAATGGTTTACAAATCTCCGGACCAAAGGCAATGTCGGAGCCGGATCTGCTTACCTTATGCTTGAAGAATTATTCAACAGCGGCACATTAAAAAAAGGTCAGAAAATATTGATTGTGGTTCCTGAAAGTTCAAGATTTTCTTATGTTTTTGGACTGTTAACAGTATGCTAAATGCAAATAGAAGATGTCCCTCAGGATAAAAGTGCTTTGGAAAATTTTACCCGTGAATTATGCTATGCAAAAAGCAATGAAGGGAAATATAAAACAGAGCTTAGTTCCGGCTGGGACATTAAAAAATATGCGCTCGATAATACGTGGGGGGAAATAAATGAAGCAATTGAAACTGCAAGGAATGCTGTAATATTAAATAAAAGAAGCCCTCTCTTTTATTTTATGGAACTGCGATTAATGAATGTTTCTATATTATCGGATTATACAGGTTTTTGGAAACTTACTATTAAACGGCATTTAAAACCAAATGTCTTTAAAAGAATGAGCCAAAAAAAATTAAGCATTTACGCAAATGCATTCGATATCACGGTAGATGAACTGAAAAATTTTAAAGGATAAATGCAACAAAAATTCAACCATATTCAGGCTGCTCATTGCGAAAACGGCGTAACAACAAGCTTGTTACGCTATAATGGTTTGGATTTTATGGATGAACCGCTTGCTTTTGGCATGGGTGCAGGCCTTTTTTATATTCATATTCCATTTATGAAAATAAATAACGGTCCTGCCATCTCTTTTCGCAGCATGCCCGGAAGTATTTTTAATAAAACCTGTAAATCATTAGGGATCGTTATCAACAGGAAAAAATTCAGCAATGCAAATGAAGCAAAGGACTTTCTCGACATGAAAATTTCGGAAGGAATTCCGGTTGGTTGCCAGGTAGGTGTTTTTCATTTAACATATTTTCCCGTTGAATATCGTTTTCATTTCAATGCACATAATATTATTATTTTCGGAAAAGATAATGATCAATATCTGATTAGTGATCCCGTAATGGAAACCACTACTACATTATCTTCAAAGGAACTTGAGAAAGCCAGGTTTGCCAAAGGAATTTTTGCACCTAAAGGCCACTTGTATTATCCTGAAAAAGTTGGAAACATTGATTTGGAAACTATAAAAAAGGGGATTGTTAAAGGGATTAAAATGAATATCCGCAGTATGATACACATTCCCGGAAACATTGCCGGCGTTAGCGGAATAAAATATACCTCAAATAGAATTAGGAAACTGAATCAAAAAATGGGGTTGCGTAAAGCCGGCTTTTATCTGGCTCAGATCATTCGGATGCAGGAAGAAATAGGAACCGGCGGTGGTGGCTTCAGGTATATATATGCTGCCTTTCTTGAAAAAGCTGCCGATTATCTGAAAGAAGATAAATTAATAGCCATTTCCGAAGACTTTACTAAATCAGGCGATCTTTGGCGTTCAAGTGCGGTTCAGATGGCCGGTATTTTCAAAGGGCGCCTTTCTCAGCAAAAAGATTTCGATGATACGGCTGATATTCTACTGGAGATTTATGAAACTGAAAAGAATGCTTTTAAAAAACTCTCAAAAATAATTTAAGCAGATGGATCACATAACCTCCATCAGCATTAATAATCTTACAAAAAGATATAAAAAATCTTATGTTGATTGTTTATCACAAATCAACCTGAATATTTACCGGGGTGAAAAGTTTGGTCTTCTCGGTCCTAATGGTGCAGGTAAAACCACACTTATTTCAATACTTTGCGGAATTATATCTTCTACTGGCGGCAGCTATCAATATTTTGAAAATGGCAAAACTTTAAATTCCCTTGAAATCAAAGAGATTATTGGATTTGTTCCGCAGGATTATGCCTTTTATGAAGAATTAACGCCTCATCAAAACATGATGTATTTTGGGGCTTTTTACAAGCTATCCAAGCATGAAATTTTAAAACGTTCCGAAGATATATTGTCTGTTCTCGGTCTTTCAAAAATCTCTGATAAAAAAATTAAAACTTTTTCGGGGGGGATGAAAAGAAGGATGAACCTGGCTCTTGGAATAATTAGCTATCCTAAAATTCTTTTTTTAGACGAACCAACTGTTAGCGCTGACGTTCAAAGCAAACATGCAATAATACAATATCTGAACAAATTGAACTCGCAAGGAACTACAATTATTTATACTTCTCATTATTTGTCGGAAGCAGAAAATTTTTGCGACCGCATTGCTTTAATTGATAACGGTAAATTAATGGCATGTGATTACCTGGCTGGTTTATTTGACAAACACGAATCTTCAAATTTAAAATCCTTATTTATTAATTTAACGGGTGAGGGCTATCGAGATAATTATGTATAGATTCTGGTCATCGGTTAAGAAAGAGTTATTATTATTACTAAGCGACAAAACAGGCTTTCTGTTTATGTTCGTTATGCCTCTTATTCTTGTGTTTATTATCACGATTATTCAGGATAGCGCTTTTAAAAAAATTAATGAAAATAAGATATCTCTGCTCTTTATCAATCAGGATAGGGGAGAACAAGGGAAAGAATTGTTTTTATTTTTGAAAAAATCGGGATTATTTGAATTAACTGAAGATAATACTATTCCTTCGGATAAAGTTAAATCTGAATTATTAAATAGAAACAAACTTGTTGCAGTTTACATTCCCTGCGACTTTTCTTCAAGATTAGACAAGAAAGCACATCATATATGTAGTTTAATGATGGAAGAATTAAATTTGATAAAGGTGTCAACTGATAGCAACAACTATCAGGCGCCCTCAATTACCTTCTGCTATGACCCTGTTATGCAGGAAGCCTATAGCTTTTCAATAACAAATATTATTTCATCTTTTCTAAACGTTATTGAAAATTCTTTGATGATAGAGAACTTTTATAAAGAAATGGGGATTAATAAGAACCCATTAAAATTAAAAGAAGCTATGATTTCAAATAAAACCAATATCATTAGTATTCCTGCGACAACAAATAACAGTATTTTACCAAATTCCACACAACATAATGTTCCGGCCTGGACTATATTTGCCATGTTTTTTATGGTAGTATCTCTTGGTAACAATATTGTAAAAGAGCGAATTAATGGCAGTTTTGTAAGACTGAAAACTATGCCTGTTAATTTTTCGATGATACTGTTTAGTAAAATGCTGATATACCTGATTGCTGCATTTCTTCAGGTGATTATTATTTTTTCGATAGGAATTTATCTTTTTCCCTTCATTAACCTGCCGCAGCTGGTGCTTCCCCCGAATATTATTGCTTTTTGCTTGGTAGTAATTATTAGTGCTATAGCAGCCGTCAGCTATGCTCTTATGATCGGATCGCTATCAAAAACACAGGAACAATCAAATGGCTTTGGTGCAATTTCTATTATTATTTTTGCAGCTCTTGGTGGCATATTAGTTCCTACTTTTGTAATGCCCCATTATTTAAGAATTGCAAGTGATTTTTCGCCCATGCATTGGTGTTTGGAAGGCTTTTATACTTTGTTTCTAAAAAGTGGTGACTGGATTCAACTAATAAAGATTATGATTCCTTTAATATTCTTCATAATACTTTGTCAGGTTACAACATATATAAAACTAAAAACAGAAAGAATAATTTAACGGAATGAGAAATGGACAGAGAACTATTGAAAAGCAGATTAAAAG
>JBEKEO010000138.1:0-8295 GCA_050013795.1 Bacteroidales bacterium | reverse complement strand
ATCCCGGATGGTAAATAGAATCTTTTTCCCAATATATTGTAACGGAAGCTCTGGAAGAAGATATTTTATCCTTACGGATGATATATGTTTTTGATCCTGTTTTAATAAATTTTTTACCATCCCTGTAGAAAAAAAGATATGCATCCTGTATTTTATCCCCTGTTCCAATAAATTTTGACCCATTCATGGCGAAACCGCCATCATAATCAATGTTTGGAAATATATTTTTTATTTCCAGCCTTTTGTTATAAGATTCAAATTTAGGATATGTGGCTTTTTCAGGTGTTACACTAGCCAGTATTTTTTCTTCAAGTAAACCAAACAAAGGTGCATCAAAATAATGTTTGTTGTAAAACCTTACTGAATCTATTGTATATTTTGAATATTGCACTATTATCTTATAATTGTTTATTTCTGCATACACAGAGTCAGAGCTAAAACCAGCCCTTGTCCATAATACCTTTCCTCCCTGCCCTACAAACTTACCTAATGTAGGATAATAAATTCCTTTTGTGTTATACACCGTCGAACTGTCATTATTAGCATAACATGAAAGATTCAACGAAGGGAAAATAATTCTTGGAATGGTATCATACTCAAAGGCGTAATTATTATTATTGGATTTCCAGACAGTGGTAGTAGACTTATATAAAATATTTGAGGTAAAAAGGTTGTTACTGATATCAAGATACTCAATAAAAAGTGTACTTGTAGAACGATTGATCAATTTGCCAAGACTTGCTTCCCATGCTTTAAAACTTGCAGCAGACTGATTTGTATTATTAAAACTTATAATTGTGGAAAGGTAATTTTTAAAATGAGGAATTGGTTTCATTTTCCTTTTCAACATTAGGTTACAGGTAGCAATCATTTCTTTTTTCTGGTCGTCGGAAAATTTACCGCTGTTCCACTCCAATGTGAATGAATTAAGAAATTCCTTTATAACTTTCTTATCATTGGGATTATCTACATCCTGAAAAAAGGTTGTTAATTCTTCAAAGAAAGCAGCAGGTTCATCGGAAAACTTTTTTAAGGCCTGTGATTTTACATTAATAGAAATTAGTAATAAAAACAGGAGAGATAATATATAACGAAGCTTCATAAATTTACTTTATTTCGAAATTGTCAGCCAAATATAGTACTCTGAATAATTTTCTTAGTGAACCTTTGAGATCCTTTGTGAATCTTTGTGAATAGCTTTTCCACAATTTACTCAAAGTTGCCACAAAGTAACACAAAGGTTAAAATAATAATTACTATACCAAAATATCAATAATCTCATTTCTTTTTAAACGTCAAAACTACCCAATTATTTTTAATAAACGAACCTGTTGATTTCATTCCGTTTGATTCGGCTTTATCAGCAATTATTGGAACATCTGCTTCATAAAACCCACTGAGCAAAAGAAGACCCGATTTATTCAAATGATTAGTATATTCCGGAATATCTTTTATAAGAATATTCCTGTTAATATTTGCAAAGACCACATCATACGAATCTTTGACAATACTTACATCTCCAAATAACACTTTCACTTTATCGGCTTTGTTTTTTTCTACGTTTTCAACGGAATTATTAAAAGCCCATTCATCAATATCTATAGCGGTAACAATTGATGCGCCCATTTTAGCAGCAAGTATTGACAGAACAGCAGTGCCGCAACCCATATCAAGAACGGTTTTATGGTTAAGGTCGAGTTTAAGTATCTGTTCCAGCATCAAAGCAGTGGTTTCGTGATGTGCCGTGCCAAACGACATCTTGGGCTCTATGATAATATCGTATTTGCATTTATCATTTTGCGGATGAAAAGGCGCACGCACATTACATTTATCAGATATAGTTACAGGGTTATAGCTACTCTCCCACTCTTCATTCCAGTTTTTAGCGGGAATAGTTTTAAAATCAAACATTACATTAAATTCTTTGTTATGCAGAATATCGAGTTTTTCCACTTCATTAACAGAGAATTTTGTGTCGGGAACATAAGCAAGCAATCCGGTTTCTGTTTCAACAAAGCTTTCAAAACCAATATCGGCAAGTGTTGCAGTAAGTATTTCGTTGCCGCTTTCCTTGGGTGTAATAGTGAAATTAAATTCTATATAATCCATTAAAGTTGTTGGTTATTTATGCTGCTTGTTGAATAAGGCAGAGAGTTTATATTTTCAATTTAAGATAAAAATATTTTAAATTTACTTATTCATTTAATTTTGTTTCAAATTTACAATTTTATCATTCCCGGCATCATTAAAAAAGTCAACTTTTTATCCACTTTTTTCATAATTATTATCAAAAATCTTCATTTTTAAGCTGGGTTTAAGATTTTATACAGGAAGCTTATCAAATAAAATGTAATTCTTGATAAGAAACATGTAATACTTAACAAGAAAGATGTATTTCTTGACAAGAAATACGCTTCACTTAACAAGTATTATGTATAACTTGATAAGAAAGTGAATAAAATGAACAAAAATGTAAGTTAAAAGGATAATTTACGACTTAAGATTGACGATTTACAGGTAAAACAGGGTGAATTGTTAAAAAGAATTAACAATAGTAACAAAATCGCCGGCAGTAAGTGAGGCTCCGCCAATTAGTCCGCCATCGACATTGGGGTTTGCAAACAGTTCTTTTGCATTTTTGGCATTGCAGCTTCCGCCATAAAGAATAACGGTATTCTCGGCTATAGCTTTGCCGTATTTTTCAGTAATAAGGTTACGGATAAATGCATGCATTTCCTCGGCCTGGGCAGTTGTAGCAGTTACACCCGTACCAATGGCCCACACAGGTTCGTAAGCTATGATGGCATTTTTAAATTCATCATTATTTAAAATGAATAATCCCTGCTCCAATTGGTTTTTTACTATATTAAAATGATTATTTTTTTCACGTTCGGCAAGCACTTCGCCACAACAAAAAATAGGTGTAAGCTTTTGCTGAATAGCTGCTTTCACCTTTTTAGAAAGAAAAGTATCGTCTTCATGAAAATATGCCCTTCTTTCGGAATGCCCAATAATTACATGCGATGCGCCAACCGAAGCGATCATGGAAGCCGAAACCTCGCCGGTAAAAGCGCCCTTTTCGTCCGAATGGCAATTCTGCGCTGCAACAGAGATATAATCTATTTCCTCGGTGCGGGCAACAGCAAGTTCAAGAAAAGGAAAAGGAGGGGCAATAATCACCTGATGACCTCGCGGAATACTTGATTTACGAAGTTCATCAACAATCCCCGAAATCAACGAACAGGCTTCGTTATAGTTTTTATTCATCTTCCAGTTTCCGGCAACAATTTTCTTTCTCATGGTGAAATATATTTAGTTATTTGGTATTATTATTCAAATAAAGTTCTCTGTAAAATTTTCTTTGTGAACCTTTGAGATTCTTTGTGAAGCTTTGTGTATAGCTGTTTCACAATGTTGCTCAAAGCTGTCATAAAGTTACACAAAGGATTAAATAATGATTGCTGTACAATATTTACAATACTTATTACCTATATAATCAGTTATTTATTGAACCTTAATTCTTGGGTCTAAGTAGCCATAAATTATATCAACAAAAATATTAATAAAAACAAGAACAACCGAAACAAATAAAACCGCTCCCATAACCACGGGGAAATCATACTTTTCAAGTGCTTCAACGATCACCATGCCTATTCCACGCCAGTTAAAAACAACTTCGATAAACACAGCACCTGCCATAAGCGAAGCAAACCATCCCGAAATAGCAGTAACTACAGGGTTCATTGCATTCTTTAACGCATGTTTGGTTATTACTTTAAAATTGCTTAAACCCTTGGCTTTTGCTGTTCTGATATAATCCTGCGATAATACTTCAAGCACGGAATTTCTTGTCAACTCAACAACTATCGCCAGCGGACGTATGCCTAATGTGATGGCAGGAAGTATAAGATTCTTCAAACTTAAATATTCGCCATTCACGAAATCATCAACATTAAAGAGGCTGCCAAACATATTCAGACCAGTAATGCTTCCAAGCAAATATGCGAATATCCATGCTGCAAGTATGGCAGCAAAGAACGAAGGCAACGACATTCCGAAGACGGACATAACAAGCGAAAGTTTATCAAAGAAACTATTCTTTTTAACAGCACACAGAACGCCAATAAAAATGCCCAATATGAGTGCAAACCCTATAGCAACCGTTGCCAGTATGAAAGTATTGGGAAAAGCTTCAGAAATTATTTCACTCACTTTTTTCTTGCTCTGATACGACCTGCGCAGATAAGGCAGTTTTAAGACAACCTGCGAATGCTCGGATATGTTGAAAAGCTTAACAGCAGAACTATATTTGCTTGAATTAAGATACCAATAGCTTTTGGGATCATCAATGTTATGAACGGATATAGGCGATAAATCATTCAGGTAATTGAAGTATTGAACAATTGTGGGTTTATCCCTGCCTAAGTCTTTATTAATTGCTTCAACGGAAGTAATGTCAGCACGCTGGCCAAGCATCATTCGGGCAGGATCGCCGGGAAGAACATTGAACAAAAGAAAAACGACTGTTATAACTCCAAACATTACCAGGAAGCCATAAAACAGTCGCTTTAATATGAATTTATGCACTATAGATTTCCCTTACTTTTACTTTTTAATGTATTTTTCTTTTACATCTTTATATTCAGGAATGTCTCTCCATCCCCACTTTGCAAGCACAACGCCATTCTTTAAAAGAAGTAATCCGGGATTGGAACGTATCATTGTTTTTAAAGCAGTTTCATCTACAGTATAAATTGGATACATAGCCTGAACTTCATGCCGAAAATTATCAATTGTTGCAAGAATACTTCCTGACAAACCAACAAAGGAAATACTGTCTTTTTCACAACCTTCTTTTAAATATTCTCCATTTACAAATGCATTGATATCTGCATAGCATTCCTTTGCAGTCTTGTTTAAGTCGTATGCTACCAGAATAAATTGATACGAAGGATTTGCAACTATCTTATCAGTAAGAATATTCCCGTTTTCATCAGTAATAACAAAATCATGAATAGGTGCTTCTTTATAGGGCTGTGTAACTTTCTTATTTGTTTCAACGAAAACTAAATTTGCCATTCGAATACTATCTTGCCATGGCAATGTTTTAGCAGTATATGTTTCTTCTTTTCCGGTAGTTTTATTTTTATAAACCAAGGTCGACTCTGATATCTCAGGTGTAGGAATAACTTGTTCGGAAATTTTGTTTCCTACTTTCCACGGAAGAAAATCAATTAAAGGTAAATGTCTTAACGAATGAATTGAAATAAATACCATAAAGGCCGCACCGAAAATGATAACTACAAATTCCCATTTAGGTTTAAGTGCTGGGGCAGCATGTTTATTGGTACAAACAAGAAAAAGAATAAATGCAATCAATACAACATTCTTATAAAATGTTGCCCAGTTTGAAAGCTTAATGGCATCACCAAAGCAGCCACAATCGGAAACAGGGTTATTTAAAGCTGAAAGAAATGTGAGCACCAGGAAGAAACTCATCATAATAAGCGCCAGCCATGAAGTGAGTTTTGGTTTAATGCCAAATACAAGCATAACACCTATGGTGAACTCTATCATACATAATATTATTACAAGTGCCAGAGCGACACTGTTAAGCCACTCCATTTTATAAGCCTCTAAATATTCAAGAAGTTTATAATTAAAACCAAGCGGGTCAACCCCTTTAACAAAGCCGGAAAACATGAAAGTAAGTCCGATAATAGTCCTGAAAATGATTCTGATGATTTTCATATTTTAAATTTTAATAATCTGCTTTCTTTAATCTTTCGTAGTCAATTTAATCAAAGCAAAAATCGCATAATTAATCATGTCAAAATAATTAGCATCCACTCCTTCCGAGATAAATGTTTTGCCGTCATTATCTTCGATTTGTTTTGTGCGAAGCAGTTTCATTAATATAATGTCAGTCAAGGAACCTATGCGCATATCCCTCCAAGCCTCTCCATAATCGTGGTTTTTATCTTCCATAAGGAATTTGGATTTATATATATATTTATCGTATAAAGAAGATGCAACTTTTTGGTCAAGGTTGTCTGCATCATTGCTAACGCCAAGTTCAAGCTGTATCAAAGCAATTACACAGTAATTCACAATGCCGATATATTCCGATTTTATATCTTCGTGTATCTTTTGAATTCCTTTATCCTCAATACTTCTGATACGTTGAGCTTTAATAAATATCTGGTCAGTAAGAGATGGTGTCCGTAATACTCTCCATGCACTGCCGTAATCCTTCATTTTCTTAATAAATATATCCTTGCAGAGTTTAATTATCTCTTCAAATTGTTGCGATGTATCAGCCATTTTAAAATTTAATAAATTAGCAAATTGATTTTAATGCAAATTTAAACCTGAACAATGAATTCACAGCATAAAAATACATTTTTTTCTTCAAAAAGGACTTTGAATTGCGGAGGGACTTTACTATCGCTTGAAAGGCCTCTTGTTATGGGCATTCTAAATTTCACACCTGATTCATTTTATGATGGAGCTAAACATAAAAACACCAATGATGTCCTGAAACATGTTTCACAAATGCTTGAAGAAGGTGCAGATATTATTGATATAGGTGCTGTGTCAACGAAACCGGGAGCAAAAGAAATTACAACTGATGACGAAAAGAATAAATTGATTCCTATTTTAAAGATCATTAAAAAAGATTTTCCGAATACTATTATATCTATAGATACTTATCGTTCCGAAATAGCCAAAGCTGCTGTGGATTTTGGTGCACATATTATAAATGATATTTCGGCCGGGACTTTTGATAAAGAAATGTTCAAAACAATTTCCAAAATCCAGGTACCTTATATTATTATGCATATTCAGGGAACCCCCTTAAATATGCAGGAAAATCCTGTTTATAATAATGTTGTAAAAGAAGTTGTATTCTACTTATCAGTGAAAGTAGAAGAACTTAAAAGGCTTGGTGTAAATGATATTATAATTGATCCGGGTTTTGGTTTTGGTAAAACTGTTGAACACAATTATGAGTTACTGAACAATCTTGAATATTTCAGGATATTTGAATTGCCTTTATTAGTTGGATTCTCAAGAAAATCAATGATAAATAAAGTGCTAAATACGACGCCATCAGAAGCATTGAATGGAACCACTGTTTTAAATACTATTGCATTAATGAATGGTGCAAATATATTAAGAGTGCATGATGTTAAAGAAGCTGTAGAATCTGTTAAAATAGTTGAGAAATTAAATTTGCTAAAATGAAAGAAGATATCTCTCCAATTATATTTGAAACTCGTAACAAACTAAGGTCATGGTTAAAAAAGAATCACGACAAAGTCGATGTGGCATGGTTTGCAATAAATAAAAAGAATTCAAAGATAAAATGCATTACCTATGCAGAAGCACTGGAAGAAGCGCTTTGCTTTGGCTGGATTGACGGAATTGTCAAGCGATACAATGATGATTACTATATGCAGCGTTTCACTCCGCGCAAAGCGAAAAGTAAGTGGTCAGCAGTAAATAAGGGAAAGATTATAAAACTAATTGAAGAGGGAAAAATGATAGATGCCGGATATGCAAAGATTGAAGAAGCTAAACGGAATGGACAATGGGAAAAAACTAATGAAAACCGTAATAATCAAGTTTTGCCGGATGACCTTAAATTTGCTTTAATGCATTCAAAATTTGCATGGAAGAATTTTTCTGCTTTTGCACCAGGTTATCAACGCTTATATATTGCATGGGTGAACTCAGTGAAAAAGGAAGATGCCAGAAACAGGAGGATTGCAAATGTTGTTGAACGTTCTGAAAAGAATGAGAAACCCGGAATGTTATAGTTTTTTGTCGCTTCATGTTTTTTATGTATGTTTGAATCCTGAATGATACCTTTATTTTTTACCGGTTTTATTACATTACGCTGGCTCGACGTAGTTGATGTCCTGATGGTCGCATTATTGCTTTACCAGTTGTACAGCCTGATCAAAGGAACCGGAACAATAAACATTTTTATCGGCATTATTGCCATTTACCTTATTTATCTTTTGGTAAAAGCTTTTGAAATGGAACTGCTGAGTGAGATACTCGGTCAGTTTATTTCGGTTGGAATGATAGCGCTTATCATAGTTTTTCAACAGGAAATACGTCAGTTTCTTCTTGTTCTTGGTTCTCCTAATTTTCTAAAAAAAGGCTCTAAAAATTTCTTAAATTTAAAATGGCAAATGAACCAGCTGGAAGGTTTGGATATTGAGCCAATAGTAAGCGCCTGTGAAAATATGGCAATTTCATATACTGGAGCACTTATAGTTATAA
>JBEKEO010000137.1:0-8306 GCA_050013795.1 Bacteroidales bacterium | reverse complement strand
TGGTTTATGCTGTTGCTTTTAATCATGTGAAAGCAAGGAATCTATTGCTATTGCTGTTTAGCCTTTATTTTTATTACAAGGTTAGCGGAATTGCATTGGTTCTTTTAATTGTAATTTCAACTTCAGATTTTTTTATAGGTAAAGGAATATTTAATGCAAAGAAAAAGTCGGGGAAAACATGGCTCTTGCTTCTGTCATTATTTATTGATCTTGGCTGCCTGTTTTACTTCAAATACACTAATTTCTTCCTGCAGGCATGGGCAAACATAAATGGAGTCAACGACCCGCTGGTGTTGAATATTATTCTTCCAATCGGGATTTCATTCTTTATTTTCAAAACACTATCATACATTTTCGACCTTTACAGTGAAACAATTGATGTACCTGAAAAGAATTACATTAATTATGTGCTTTACGTTTCATTTTTCCCTAACATCCTAGCAGGTCCTATTTCTAAAGCTGCCGACTTGTTACCGCAAATAAAAAACAAGCTAATAATAAACCATGAAACTATAGGAAAAGGGTTGTTCCTTATCATGAGCGGGGCTTTCAAAAAAATAGTGATAGCTGATTTTCTTGCAAATAATTTTGTTGACAGGGTTTTTGATGCACCTTCGTATTTTACAGGATTTGAAAGCCTGATGGCAAGCTATGGCTACACCATTCAACTATATTTCGATTTCTCGGGATATACAGATATTGTTATAGGTATTGCCTGCCTGCTCGGTTTTTCCATCATGCCGAATTTTAACAAACCTTTTTCGGCGGTGAATATTACCGACTTCTGGAGGCGTTGGCACCTTACACTTTCGGCATGGCTGCGCGATTATCTTTTCACTCCTTTGTCGCTTAAGCTCAGACGCTGGAATATATTAGGGCTTATGCTTGCTGTTGTAATTACGTTTATCATTTGTGGTTTATGGCATGGGGCACGCTTTACTTTTATTATTTGGGGCGGTTTGCACGGTATTGCAATGGCATGGGACAGACTTACAAATAAAAGCAGGAATAGGATAAAGAAAAGCATGAATAGCGGTATATATAAGTTTATCAGCATCTTTATCACCTTTCATTTTATCTGTTTCACCTTTATTATTTTCCGTGCCACCGACATGGCAACTGCAATAAAGATATATGAAAAGATATTCACCTCTGTCGATTTCAGCCTTGCAGGGCAATGGATAGGCTTGTATATATATCCCTCCCTTGTCATGATACTAGGACTATTTCTTCATTTTACGCCTTTTAGGTGGAATACTGTTCTTGTTAATAGATTTACCAAGCTGCATTGGATAATTAAAGTTTTTGTAATTTTTCTAGCGTTTATTGTTATTTACCAGGTGTTTAGTATTCAGGCACAGCCATTTATTTATCTGGAATTTTAGTTGTTTGCTTTATTATCCGCAACCATAAAATATTATGAATTTTTGCAATTTAAATTTAACCTTCATAATAAAGAGTTAAATCAAAAAAGACAATTATCAAACTTTACATGATTTAGAATATATTGGGAAATGCAGGAATAAAATTATTATACAAACCAAATATATGAAATCATATGCAATGCACATAGATATGTTTAACATTTTTTAACAATACCATTAACATATTAAATAGAAAGATTTATCTATAAGCATCAACTATTTACCTGAAATATTCTGTCTTTTGTTGGTTATTGAATCAAATCTGTTAATAACCTAAGACCGAATCGAAATTTTATTATAAAAAAAATCTCTTTCTTTGATGTTTTGCATTAAAGTTTTTTCGTTTTTTTATTTAAATAATTCATTGAAAATAAAATATTTAACTTATGTCACTAAAACAAAAGACACTTGATTTAAAGAAAAGGATGCATGAAGCCTTGCAGGGAGGTGGAGCGAAAGCTATTGAGAAACAGGTTGCTATGGGGAAAATGACAGCAAGAGAGCGGATCATTGCTTTGCTTGATCCAAATTCTTTTCATGAGTATGACTTGTTTGTAGAGCATTCTGCTAAAGATTTTGATATGGATAAAAAGCACCTTCCGGGTGATGGCGTTATTACCGGAACTGGAACTATTAATGGTTATCCGGTTTGTATTTTTGCTCAGGATTTCACTGTTGCAGGAGGGTCTTTGGGTTTTATGCATGCAAGAAAAATAACAAAGATAATGGATCATGCAATGAGACTAAAGATTCCATTAATCGGTATTAACGATTCCGGTGGTGCCCGTATACAGGAAGGTGTCAACTCTCTTGCCGGTTATGGAGACATTTTCTATAGAAACACATTGGCTTCTGGTGTAATACCTCAAATTTCGGTAATTCTTGGACCTTGTGCCGGAGGGGCAGTATATTCTCCTGCCCTTACTGACTTTGTATTTGTTGTGGATAAAATTTCCAAGATGTTTATAACAGGGCCTGAAGTTATTAAAACAGTACTTGGCGAGGAAATTTCCATGGAAGCACTTGGTGGAGCTAGAGTTCAGGCTGAAGTTACCGGAAATGCACATTTCTTTTCAGAAAGTGAAGATGATTGCTTTGAACAAATTAAGAAACTTGTTTCATTCATTCCCTGGAATAACACCAAAAAAGCCGAACCTTTTCCAAAGAAAACCCCCAATACCAAATTATATAAAATCGAAGAGATATTTCCCACCGACCCGATGCAACCATATGATGTCCGCAATATCATAAAGGCTATTGTTGACAATTCTGACTTTTTTGAGATACAGGAGTTATTTGCGGCAAATATTGTAATCGGTTTTGCACGCCTCAATGGACAAACTATGGGTTTTGTAGCAAATCAACCTTTGGTGCTGGCAGGTGTTTTAGATGTGGATTCTTCAGATAAAGCTGCTCGCTTTATTCGTTATTGTGATGCCTTCAATATTCCATTGGTTACATTAGTTGACCTTCCGGGATATTTACCAGGTGTTGACCAGGAACATGCAGGTGTTATAAGGCATGGAGCAAAAATATTATATTCATATTCCGAAGCTACTGTTCCAAAAATGACAGTTATCTTACGTAAGGCATATGGTGGAGGTTATATTGCTATGTGTTCGCGCCACCTAAAAGCAGATTTCGTTTTTGCATGGCCAACTGCTGAGATTGCTGTTATGGGACCTGAGGGAGCTGCTAATATTATTTTTAAAACTGAAATTTCTGAAGCAGAGAATCCTGATGAAATGCGTAAACTAAAAGTGAAAGAATACAAGAAGAAATTTGCAAATCCTTATGTTGCTGCGGCGTATGGGTACATCGATGCCGTAATTGATCCGAACGAAACAAGACGGTTTCTCATTCATGCAATAGAGGTATCATCTAATAAGGATGAAACAAGACCATCTAAAAAACATGGAATACCCCCATTCTAAATAATAATTATATGGAAAACGAAGAAAAACAGGAAGAACAGAAAGAAGAGAAACCGGAATTTCAAAAATTTATCCTAAACGGAGATCAATATAAGACATTGTTTACTAAAAAGTATCTGTCTAGAAAACCTTATATAGAAAATGATCCCGGTAAAATTGTTTCTTTTATTCCCGGCACCATAATAAAGGTATTTGTTTCTAACGGGCAAGTAGTTAAAAAGGATGAAAAACTTTTAATTCTTGAGGCAATGAAAATGCATAATGTTATTATGGCTCCCATGAATGGCAAAATAAAGAAACTGCATGTAAGCGACGGTGATAAGGTTGCCAATAAACAATTGCTAATAGAAATAACAGAAGAAGGAACTAAAGAAACCAAAGAAAAAAAGAAAAAAGCCGAAAAGAAAATATCTGTTTCAATAAAAAATAAAAAAGACCGCTTCAAAAAATAAAATTGTTTATTTAGCTTTTATATTTTACTGCAGTAAATAATATCCGATATAAATCCAGGATAAATTTCAAAAGGATTTTACCAATTAATTTTCTCCAGTTCTGCTTTCAGCATGGCAGTATTAACAGGGCGGGATATGATTTTTTTATCGGCATCGAGCAGGAAAAAAGTTGGTGTCTGCCAGATATTATAATCCTTAATGACAGGACTTTTAAATCCTTTCAAGTTACAGGTATTAATCCACTGTATATTGTATCGCTTAGAAGCTTCTACCCAGCTTTGCTTTATACTGTCTAACGAAACGGCATAAATTTCAAGCCCTTTGGACTTGTACGTGTCATATATATTTCTGATTTCGGGTATTGCCTTTTCACAGAATTCACACCACGAAGCCCAAAACATTACCAGCGTATAGATAGCTTTAACAGAATCGAGGGGCTGTTCTTTCCTGTTTAAATCGACGACATTTATAGCGGGGGCTTTATTGCCTGGTTTCAGGGCTTTGATGGTATTGTCTTTTTCGGAAAGTTTCTTTATTTTAGCATCATTGCTGCAAGTACTGGAGGTAAGATACTTCTCTGCTACATAGCTATAAACATCTTCCCAATTAGAATGATCAAAGGTGCTCAGCAGTGTGTTCATCACGTAATCATTCACATTTTTATCAGCAGCAGCCTGTATCAATATAAAATCAATCGCCTTTTTATAAGCATCTACGGTCGGTGGACTGGCAAAATACTGGAAATACTGACCAACTTTATCAAAAATGACAGTGGTATGAAGCAAGTTGGAATCTGAGAAATCTATATTATCAAAAAAATGTTCACGAAGGAATGCTTTTTCATTAGGATAAACTACAGAACCCTTTTCCTTTTGGTACACTTTGAAATCAGGAGGAAGCATGGCATTAATGATTTCGGATGCAAACGATTTAGGGTAAATAGCAGTCAGATTATCAGCCAGGATTTCCTTTTGCTGTTCAAATCCAGTGATTTTTTTTGCGACATGGTTCAATTCAGCAGTTACTTTTGAATGATTCAGATTATATAATTTTTGTCCAAGTTCGGTCATCAAACTTATAGAATCATCAATAGGAACGGATTTATGGATATATTCATAATATTCTTTATTTTCATCCGATTCCATGATTTCCATATCAGTAGAAAGTTTATCGGCAGAAGTTTCAAATGAAATATTTTCCTTATTGAAAATAAGGTCAGCATAATTACTGTCGTTCACAGATATTCTGAAAACTCCTTTGTAAGAAATATCGGGAAAAGAATAATGAAAATTGCAATTGCCACCAAGCTTAAAAGAATCAATTTTAACAATTTGCCCGCCAATTACCTTTGAGAAAAATATTTTCTTTCCCACACAACCATTGATCTTCCCGCTTACACTATATTGTGATTGAGAGATGATGGTCGAAGGAAGGAAAAGAAATAAAAAAATAATCTTTATTGTAATTGTATTACACGAACTATTATGCATAAAAGCAATATTGTAACAAAAATAGTTAAAGAATGTACAACCAATTAAAAAAAATAATATATTTGCTTCTCTATAGTTTTATAATTAATAAAATAATTAATAACTAAAACCCGTATCATTATGAAAAAAATCCTTTTTACACTTACAATGACGATATTCGGATTTGGGCTGTTTGCCGCACCGGTATCACAGGAAACTGCACAGCAAGTTGCAGTAAACTTTTACAAGTATCGCGCTCCGGATGTCACTGATTTATCAATAGCGAATGTAACGACAGGAACAAAAGAAGGGCTTACCACCTTTTATATTTTTAATTTTAATGCAGGTGGCTGGGTTATCGTTTCTGCTGATGATGCTGTAACGCCTATTCTCGGACATTCAATCAGCGGGACTTTCGATTATAGCAATATTAACCCTAACGCTAAATGGTGGTTAAATGATTACAGCAGGCAAATTAAAGCCATAGTTAATGCAAATCTTGATAATAAAGAAACTTCCAAGGAGTGGAAAAAAATGCTGAACAATCAATTTCCTTCCTCAAAAGGAGTTGTTGTCAGCCCTTTATTAGGTTCAATAGCGTGGAATCAAAGCGGAAGCTGGAATGCTAAATGTCCTGGTACTGACCCTGCGGGTTGTGTGGCTGTTGCTACGGGACAAGTTATGAAATTTTGGGGATGGCCTGCTGCAGGTGTTGGTTCTCATGGTTATTTCTGCTCAAGTACTAACGCTGCATATACAATAAATTACGCTGCGCAAACATATACCTGGTCTACTATTTCCCCTAATGTTGCAGGTACTGGAAATGAAACCGTGTTATACCATGTTGGCGTTGCAGTGGATATGGCATATTCCGGAAGTGGTTCCGGGGCAAATGAATCGGATATCCCAAGGGCTTTAATAGAAAATTTTAATTACCAGCCTTCGGCAGAATGTCAGAATATGGCAAATTTTACGAGTGCCGATTGGTTAACCATGCTGGAAAACGAACTTAATCATGGACGCCCGGTATTATATGCCGGATATGATGCAAGCCAAAGCGAAGGTCACTCATTTGTA
Source organism: Bacteroidales bacterium (assembly GCA_050013795.1). Classification (GTDB taxonomy): domain Bacteria; phylum Bacteroidota; class Bacteroidia; order Bacteroidales; family CG2-30-32-10; genus CAWHOW01. Next base: position 1,950 of record JBEKEO010000137.1, on the reverse strand, counting down.
TTTGATGGGTATGAAACTTCTCCCACTGAATTTGATGTTAACTGGGGATGGGCCGGTTCTTCCGATGGATATTTTGCTGTTGGAGCACTTAACGTGACTGGATATGCTTTTAATTCGGATAACCAGGCAGTGGTAAGGGTACAGCCAAAATCAGCTGCACCTATAGCTTATTTTACCGTAGATAATGCTTTCCCCATTGTCGGCGGCACTGTTAATTTTACTGATAAATCATTGAACTCTGTGTCAACACATGCATGGACATTTGGCGACGGAGGAACATCCACTTCAGCATCTCCCTCACATACTTATACCACAGCTGGTAAATATACGGTTACGCTTACCGTTACAAACGGCACAGGTAATGATACCAAAACAGTTTCACAGATGATCAATGTGGGCGGTACCGCTCCTGTATGGGTTGCTGAAGATTTAAAATTTCCTCTGGAAAATAAATATGATAACAGGATGGTAAGCGGAATATATGCCTGCAGTCCTACAGTGGCTTGGGCAACCGTAATTGATGGTGGTGGTCCCACGCATTATACCAATGAATTTGCTCTTACAACAGATGGAGGTACTACATGGAAATACGACACTATTAAATTTACAAATTCAACAAATTATTGCATTGCCAATATACAGGGCGTTGATGCTAACACCGCTTATGCCGCGATGTATCCTATTATGACCCTTCATGGTGGAACTATAGTAAAAACCACCGACGGCGGTACTACATGGTCGACACTCACTTCCGAACCAAGCCTTACATCAAGCTGGCTTGATTGGGTATATTTCTTTGATGCCAATAACGGCGTTTGCGTGGGCGACGCTAGTGCTACTGGCACCACGATTTATGTTTACACCACATCGAACGGCGGCGGCTCATGGACACAGGTAACCGGCACTAATCTTCCTGCTGCTGCAACGGGTGAAACAGCCTATACTAATGATTATGCTGTAAGCGGAGATACCATCATGTTTGGCACCGCTATGGGAAATGTTTACAGTTCATTTAATAAAGGTGTAAAATGGGCTAAAGCTGCAACAGGTTTGGGTACAACGGCAGAGGTTAATGTTTATATGAGACCCGGAGGGGTAGGTTTTGCAACTGGTATCGATCCTTCCACTTATGCTTTTCTTGGTGTAAAGAAAACTACTAACGCAGGCACTTCTTTCACAGCTGTTACACCAACAGGATATTATGTAAAGAATCCGGATTTTGGATATATTAAGGGAACTCCTTCAACATGGGTCGATGTTGCTGCTGGCAACGGAAAGGGCTCGGCTTTAAGTGATAATCTCGATTGTGCAAGCTTTTCAAATCTCGACACAGGTTCCGTTTATTATACCGCTGTTAAGTTTTACGATATCAACTCAGGCTGGGCCGGCGGCATGGTAAATGGCGCATACAGAGGTATCTTCAAATGGAATCCCGCCATTATTACAGGTATTGATAATACTATAAAAAATGCCGATCAGGTCAATATTTATCCTAACCCGACTAATAATCTGGTAAATATTGAATTCTCCGGGATTACTTCAAAATCAACAATAAATGTTTATAACCTGGTTGGCGAAAATATCATTTCAAAAGATATCGACCCCTCGTTCAATAAATTAATACAGCTTGATTTATCAACTTACAAATCGGGTATTTATTTTGTAACGGTTGATACCGGGACAAAGATAATCACAAAACGCGTGATGCTGGTTAGATAATCACACACTGTTAATAATAAAAACCCCGGTAGTTTTGCCGGGGTTTTTTTATTCATTTGCGAAAAATCAAATTTTTCGTTAATGCCCGCTATTGTGGTAGGTAGGGTACATAGGTTATTCTTCCGGGATGATTTAACTGTAATTCACAACATTATTATGCATTTATGCAAATTACATGTGCATGTAAGAGAGCTACATGCACATGTAAGAGAGTTACATGCATATGTAAGA
>JBEKEO010000136.1:0-8482 GCA_050013795.1 Bacteroidales bacterium | reverse complement strand
TGCTATGCCTTCAATATCGAGACTATATAACAACATCTCTGACTTATCACTTTTGGGGAAAGAAACATTTAAAATAGTATGCAGTCCCTTTTCCTCCGATTCACCATTAAATTGTATTCCTTCTATTTCTTTCTTTAAACCGGCAACCATATATGTTTTCAGGCTTTTTATAAATGCAATATCTGCATCCATGTTCCTGTGTGCAACTTCTAAAGCCTTTGCCAAGCCTGCTATTCCATAAATATTCTCAGTGCCTGAACGCAAATTTCTTTCCTGTCCGCCTCCATGCAGCATAGAATTTATCTTTACATTTCCATCCAGGTAAAGAAAACCAATGCCTTTTGGTCCATGGAATTTATGTGCCGAACAAGCAGCAAAATGAACATTCATACTGCTAAGATCAAACTTGTATTTGCCTATAGTCTGAACGGTATCGCAAAGAAACAGTGCATTATTCTTCTTACAAATTTCACTTACATCGTTTATCGGAAGTAGATTACCTATCTCGTTATTAGCATGCATCAGGCAAACCAATGAACGTTCATTCGTAGCAAGAATATTTTCAAGATCATCCAAAAGAATATTCCCTTTGCTGTCAAGCTTTACATAGCTAAGCTTAATCTTTCCAAGCTTTTCAAAATAACTGACAGTATGAAGAATAGCATGATGTTCAATAGGGCTGGTAATAATATGTTTAATTCCAATATCATTCACACAACTTGAAATTGTCATGTTAATGGCTTCCGTGCCGCAACTGGTAAAGAATATCTCAGATGAAGAAACATTCAATAAACCGGCAACAGTTCTTCTTGAATCTTCAATCAGCACCCTGGCTTCTCTTCCATATTTGTGAACAGATGAGGGATTGCCAAACTTATGCTTCATGGCATCCGTCATTGTTTCGATCACTTCAGGGTCGAGAGGCGTGGTAGCGGCATTATCAAGATAGATCATTCTCAGTCTATGATTTTGTATGTATTAAAAAATAATTATAGAACACTGATGACGCTGATTATTATGATTCACACTGATTTTATCAGTGAATATCAGTCAAATCAGTATAATCAGTGTTCCATTTTTTATTAAACAATTATAATCCGAAACTCTAAAATTTACTCATCATTTCTGATTATTGACTTGATATCGTTAATAATTTTCTTTGCCAGATGTTCTGCTTTCGCCATTGAATCGCTTTCAGCATATATCCTTATGATAGGCTCTGTATTCGATTTCCTTAGGTGCACCCACTCTTTGTCAAATTCTATTTTCACACCATCAATTGCATTAACAGGCTGCTTTTTATATTTCTCCTTCATCTTCACCAGCACATCATCAACATTGATGTCTGCTGATAATTCGATCTTGTTCTTTGAAATAAAATACGAAGGATATGTATCTCTTAATGTAGAACATTTCTTTCCCGTTTTTGCCAGGTAAGTAAGGAACAGAGCTATCCCAACAAGCGCATCCCTGCCGTAATGAAGCTCAGGATAGATTATTCCACCGTTGCCTTCGCCTCCAATAACAGCATTGGTTTCTTTCATCATTTGCACCACGTTCACCTCTCCTACCGCCGATGCAGAATATTTGCCACCATGCTTTTCTGTTACATCACGCAAAGCACGGGTTGAAGAAAGATTGGACACAGTATTGCCTTTTTTGTGTTGCAGTATATAATCCGAAACGGCAACAAGCGTATATTCTTCCCCAAACATTTCGCCATCTTCGCTTATAATTGCCAGCCGGTCAACATCGGGGTCAACAACAAAACCAACTGTTGATTTGTTCTTTGCAACCAGCTTTGAAATATCATGTAAATGTTCAGGAAGTGGCTCCGGGTTATGAGGAAACACTCCTGAAGGTTCACAATATAATTTCTCCACATCACGCACACCACGCGCTTCAAGCAAAGCAGGACTAGCAATACCACCCACTGAATTCACACAATCTATTGTTACCTTTAAACCTGCATGTTTAATGGCTTTCACATCCACTAATGGCAAAGCAAGTATTTTATCAATGTGATTTTGAAGAGCAGCACTGTCAAATTTCAATACGCCAATTTCATCAATATTACAATATGTTATATCATTGCTTTCGGCTATTGACAATACTTTCTGTCCATCATCAGATGAAAGGAATTCTCCTTTATTATTGAGTAATTTTAATGCATTCCAATGTTTAGGGTTGTGGCTTGCAGTGATAATGATACCGCCATCGGCTTTCAGATCAATGACCGACATCTCAACTGTGGGTGTGGTAGCAAGGCCAATATCGGTAACATCCACGCCCATACCTGTTGCGGTTCCCGTTATGATATCACGTACCATCTCTCCCGAAAGCCGGGCATCTCTTCCTATAACAATAGATAATCTTTTTTTCTTGCTGCCCGATTTTAACCAGGTAATATATGCGGCAGTGTATTTCAATACATCAGCAGGGCTAAGTCCTTCTCCTGCTTTCCCTCCAATAGTTCCTCTTATTCCTGAAATGGATCTAATTAATGTCATAAAACCTGTTTGTTTTATGCAAATTTAAGGCTTTACAAGGCTTGTACTCAATTATGTAATTTTTTTATTAACATGCTTGAGTTTATATTTTTAAATTTCGACTTATTTTCAATCTTTCGGTACGATTTGAGTTTTTTTATTATAATCAGAATTTTTTCCCTCGTATAAAGGCAGAAATCCATAAAACTAATGATGAATATTTAAATATAATTTAACCTTTTGCAACCTTTTTGATTTATTCCACACTTTAGAGGTAAGACAATTTTGTCAAAGCTTAATATTCCAAAAATCAGTAATAAATAATAATTATTTTTAATACACTAATTAAGGATATTTTGTACTTAGTATAAAATAGTTAAAAATTCGTTAATAAAATTTTTAATATTTCAATTAATTTTATCATTTTGAATTAATAATATCATATATTTGTTGAATTATTTTGTTTATTGCATTATAAAAAAAACGGTATATTCATTTTAATAATTTATTATGAAAAAAATAGCTATTCTTTTATGCTGCATTCCCTTATTCGTCAATAACGTTCATTCCCAATGCGTGAATGCTGATTTTTCAATGAATGACTTTACAAACTGGTCCGGCTCAGTCGGTGCAAATTCTACCGGTAGCGGCGGTGCTGATTATACTTATGAGGTACCTATGACTATTGGACCACCAAATTCCGGACCCTTTACCTCCGGTCCTTACTTTCAAACCATAATGAATCACCCTGGAACAGACCCCAATACTGGAGGTATGTTAAGTGTTATACCTCCCGGTGGAACTTCTTCCTGCAGGTTAGGAAGCGGATTGGTGGCAGCCTATACACATTCATCCTATCCTTATGCTGCACGATTAGCATACACATTGCATGTAACTTCTTCAAATGCTATTTTTACTTACCAATATGCTGTAGTTCTTCAAAATCCAACATATCATACATTTAATCAAATGCCAAAATTTTCAATTTATGTGGTAAATTCAGCAGATTCTGTGATAGGTGGCTCTTGTGGAAAATATGTAGTGGTGGCTCATTCTGGTCTTCCAGGGTATACAGAATGCCTGCCTGACCCTGCTGCATATGAATCTGATTCTGTTCTTTGGAAAAACTGGACTGCTGTTGGTATTGATTTATCACCATGGATTGGACAAAATATTACTATACTATTTACCGCATATGATTGTACTCCCACGGGGCATTTTGGTTATGCTTACATTGCCTGTACCTGTGGAGCCTTCCAGCTATCGCAGCAATGTGTAGGGAATGCTGATACGCTTATAGCTCCTGCAGGTTTTGCCGCGTATTCATGGACATCTTCGCCGCCTTTATGGTCTGGTACCCAAACTACACAATCAATTATCATTAATCCTGCCGTAAATGGAGACACCGTTACCTGCGTATGTACGGCTGTAACCGGTTGTAACGTTATTCTTCGTACGATATTGGATATTCAACATGTGAGATTTTCAGTAAATTCGGATTCTATCTGTTCTGGCAGCTCAGCAACTCTTATTGCTCACGATTCAACAAGTTTTCCTTATACTTTTAATTGGAGCAATTCCGATACAGGGTCCACTATTCATGTTTCACCTACTGTTACTACAACTTATACGGTTACTGCAACAGCTAGCGGTGGTTGCAACAGTATTGCCCTTGCGCATGTCACCGTGATTCCGGTGGTTGCAAATGCCGGTCCGCCTTCAACTGTTTGTCCGGGAGCATCTGCGTTGCTTAATGCATCGGGCAGTACAGGTCCGCCACCACTTTCTTACCATTGGAGTAATGGAGCTCATACGGATACAACTACAGTTAATCCAACTGCCACTACTCTTTACACTGTAACAGTATATTCAGGGGGGTGTTCGCAAACCGACACTATTACTGTTCACGTGGCGAATCATCTTTCAGTATCAGTTGCACCAGTAAGCCCAACAATTTGTTCAGGAGGAAGCGCTACATTAACTGCTACCGGAGCGACAAATTATGTTTGGTCACCTGCTTTAAGTTTAAATACATCTACAGGAACAACTGTAATAGCCAGTCCTACTGATACAACTATTTATCATGTAACCGGAAGCGCCGGAGGATGCTTTGCAGATACTACTATTAAAGTTAATGTTATCGCTAAGCCAATTGCCTACATCGATAATATTCATAAAGCTACTTGCAATTTAAGCAATGGCAGCGCAACAGCTCATGGAGGAACAACATACACTTGGAGTGACGGCCAGACTACTGCAACTGCAACGGGGCTTGCACCCGGACATTATACTGTAACTGTGTGCAATAGCAGCATTTCAGGATGTTGCTCAACAGACACCGTAACCATACCCGTAATTCCTTCAGTGGCAATCGCTCTTGTTCATGTAGATTCGGTTTTATGTTACGGGCAACATAATGGACAGGCTACTGTTTCTGCAAGCGGAGGAGATGGTATTTATTTCTATCATTGGAATACAATTCCTGTTCAACATACTTCAACAGCATACAATTTACCAGCAGGTACATATACGGTAAGGGTGGAAGATTCTACCGGGTGTATAAAAGCAATGACAGTTACAGTCGATCAACCGGATCCATTAATTAGTACGATCTCAAGCATTTCACCTGTTAAATGTCATGGGCAAAGTAATGGACAGGCTACTGCTAGTACAACTGGCGGTACTCCATCATATTCATATCAATGGAGTGACGCAGAAACTACTAACCCTGCTACCCATTTACCAGCAGGGGTAGATAGTGTTATTGTCACGGACCATAATGGCTGTAAAACTACGGCTATTGAAATAATTACCCAACCTACTCAACTAGGTATTGCTTTGATTTCGGATTCAGTTTTGTGTTATGGCGGAACTACCGGAGGAATTACAGCACATGATACCGGAGGCACTCCCACTTATCAATATTTATGGTCAAACGGGCAAACCGGACAGAATTTGATCAATGTTGGAACAGGCCTTTATTGTGTTACTCTTACCGACCATAATGGTTGTACTGATGCAGCATGCGATGAGGTACTACAACCTTCTAAATTAACTTATAATGTTGCTGCCGGCGGTACTGATACCGTTCTGTTGTGTGGCGGACCCGGAACTAATATTGGTTCTATTTCCATTAATGTTGTCGGAGGGACATACCCCTGGAACTATATCTGGAGTAATGGCGACAGCACTCAGAATATTATGAATCTTTCCGGAGGTATTTATACTATTACTATAACCGATCATAAGGGTTGTACGCTTGTACGTACTTTTTACATTTCTCAACCTTCACCCCTTCATATTTATATTGACAGCCTTGATGCCCTGTGCCGGGATTCCTGCGATGGTGAAGTTACATCAGCAGTTACAGGCGGTACTCCATTCTCCACCGGTAACTATACTTATTTATGGAGCAATGGACATACTACTGAGAATATTGACACTTTATGCCACGGCATTTATGATCTTACTGTTACCGATTCAAATGGATGCCAGAAAGTACTCGCTATACATGTTGGTATTAAAACTAATGTTTTTGCCAGTTTCACTACATCGCCCAATTCAGGATATGTTCCTTTGAATGTTAATTTTTTCTATAATGGGACTCACTCTTCTTCCAATATTTACTTTTGGACATTTGGAGATGGAAGTATCGACACTACTGCAAACCCGCCGCCACATATATATAATGCTGCTTCTGATACCACTTTTAAAGTGTGTTTGCAGGTTAGCGACAGCGCTTGCAAATATGATACGTGTGAATTGGTTAAAGTGGAAATACATTCAATGATAATTGCTCCTAACGTATTTACTCCAAACGGGGATGGCAAGAATGATGAATTCATGGTGCAAGATACTGCCATTGCAACATTTGATTGTGTGATATTTAACCGTTGGGGTAACAAAATATACGAATGGTCGGATGTACATAAAGGCTGGGATGGAAAAACCGAAAGCGGAGCTGAAGCTTCCGACGGAACATACTACTATATTATTACTGCCAAGGGATATGATGATGTAAAGTATAACCTTCACGGAGCGGTTATGCTGCTGAGAGGGAAATAAGGCATTTATGCTAAATTTCAAGAAGCATTTATTAACATAGAAGTAAAATACTTCTGTTACCAGTTACTTGAGCAAAACAAGGAAAATAATGCCAACAAAGTGCTTTCATACACCATTCTTTGAAAGCCTTGATGATTGGCTGTATCTCCGAATTTCATGCAGGTATTTCGAACAGGCAATCTTAACGTACTTAAAACGAAATTACTCCTTCGTTTTATTACCGACAGCGGTAGAACATTCTCCGATATCCTTCGTTTTATCAGGGAACACCCATGAATTTGCAGAAAACAATAAAATATAAATGTTTTTAGGCTTTTTTGAGGCAACCTTAACAGATAAATTACGTCATAATGTTGATTTAAAATAAGTATATGATAATATGTAATTAATTAAATTACATATCTGACGATTAAAGGCATTTTATTTAATAAGTAGCCTAAAAATAAATATATTATGAAGAATATTTTTCCCTTAATAATACTGTTAATTTTTACAGTATTCAAAGTAAATTCACAACCCGGTTGTCCAAACATCAATGCAGGTCCTGACCAGACGGTTACCTGTGCAAGTCCATGTGCAAACCTTACTGCCACTTATCTGGCCACAGGAGCTACAACAAGTTATTCCGTAACATCAATTCCTTATGCCCCTCCAGCCGCTTTTAATGTTGGAACAGCGGTTTTAGTACATACTGATGATTTATGGGCACCTGTAGTAACACTTCCTTTTCCTTTTTGCTTTTATGGAACCCAATATAACTCCGTTGTTATAGGTTCAAATGAACTATTTTCTTTTGATGCAACAGCGAATGTACCAGGTGCCTATTGTTCCTGGCCTTTAACCAGCGGAGCAACATTACCAACATCTACTTTTCCTGTATGCAGCATTATGGGCCCATACCAAGATATTGACCCTACTAATTCAGGTGGTATTTACTATCAACTTATAGGTACATCTCCTTGCAGAATGTTAGTTGTTTCTTTTTACGACGTTCCGTATTTCGGAGGTACAGGTAGTGTTAGCACAGGTAGTTGCCCAACTCCTCCAATATATGCTACAAGTATGATTGTGCTTTATGAAAATACAAATGTAATTGAGATTTATATTCAGAACAAACCTGATTGCGCAGGTTGGAATGGCGGTTTAGCAATTGAAGGGATTCAGGATGATGCGGGTGTTAATGCAGCTGTTGTGCCCGGCAGAAACAATACTGTATGGACAGCAACTAATGATGCATGGAGGTTTACTCCAAATGGCGCTCCGAATTATACAATTTCATGGTGGCAGGGTGCTACATTTATAAGTAACAATGCAACAATAAATGTCTGCCCTGCAACCACAACCACATATACTGCACAGATAATTTATACCCTTTGCTCAGGCGGTACACTTACACTACAAGATGATGCAACAGTGACTGTAAATAACAGCATTGGGCTTACTATTAATCCTTTAAACCCTGTAATATGCGGAGGAGGTTCAACTACACTTACGGCAAACAGTACTGATCCAACTGCGACTTTTCAATGGAGTAGTCCACCTGGTGGTACCTCTACGAGCATTACAGTTAGTCCTACTACAACTACTACTTATACGGTAACAGCAACAACTACCGGGTGTACTACCCAGACATCTGCAACAGTAACTGTTTCAACAAACCCAACCGTAACGGTGAATAGCCCGTCAATTTGTATCGGGCAATCGACTACTTTAACGGCAAATGGAGCTACTTCTTACGTATGGAACACAGGGGATAATACTTCTTCAATTACAGTTTCACCCACTGTTACTACAACATATACCGTCACCGGTTCTAATTCAGGATGTACCGGAATAGGAAGTGGTATAGTTACTGTAAGCGCAAACCTCGTTCCTACCATTACAGGTCCTTCATCAATTTGTTTGGGAAATACTGCAACACTTAATGC
>JBEKEO010000135.1:0-8489 GCA_050013795.1 Bacteroidales bacterium | reverse complement strand
ATACGTCCGCCAAGAGGCGGACTACTCGAACTGACATTAGGTTTGTTTGTTTTTAATACGTCCGCCAAGAGGCGGACTACTCGAACTGACATTAGGTTTGTTTGTTTTTGATACGTCCGCCAGGAGGCGGACTACTCGAACTGACAATTATTTCTTAATTCATGATTTTTTATAGAGTATTTGTGTATTTTTGAAAATTCATGTAGGTTTGTAAAACCTTATCACGCTTTATACTTTACAATAAATAAATATTAATATATCATTTTTTATAATGATCCGCAGATACTCTTTCCTGATCTTTCTGACTTTTTTTATAAGGTTTTCTTTTTCACAGGAAGTCTATCAGAATGTCAGCAACACCAGTATTTATGATTTTATCGATGAGCTTGCCAATGATCAGGTAATTTCGATAAACTCCGCAATAAAACCTTATTCGAGAAAGTTTATTGCTGAAAAGCTGAAAGAGGCATCAGGCAAACTGTCTCAGCTAGACAAACTTCAGCAGCAAGAATTAAAATTTTACCTAAAGGATTATAATAAAGAATTGCCCGGATTTGAAACCACCGATTATCTTGCAAAAAACCTGATCTCAAAAACAAAATCATTATTAAATAAGAGGACAGACCTGTTTTATTATAAAGATTCTTTATTCACTCTTTCTATTAATCCCATACTAGGAATAAATTATTATGATAATGAAAATGGCTCCAATTATCACCGCTGGAACGGAGCTGAAGCATATGCATACATAGGAAAGAACTGGGGATTTTATGCCAGTCTGAGGGATAATCATGAATCAGAACTGTTTGGGCTGCCGGCTTATCTTGATCAGCAAACCGGAGGCTCAATAAAACCTGATGGTAAGGATGGGGGAGATTATGAAGAAATGAAAGGGGGTATCACGTATTCATGGAAATGGGGAAGTTTCGGGATAATAAAGGATAATATTTCCTGGGGCAACAATTATAACGGTGCTAATATCATTTCAACCAAAGCGCCTTCATTCCCCTTTTTGAAATTACATGTTAATCCTGTAAAGTGGTTTGATTTTAATTATATACATGCATGGCTCGTATCGCTGGTGGTTGACAGCCTTCAGTCGTATAAATATAATTACGGCACACGTATTGTCTATTACCCTAAGTACTTTGCGGCAAATATGTTTACGCTTACACCTTTCAAAAGATTAAATGTTTCATTTGGTAATTCTATCGTATACAGCGATAATAACGGTATTAACCCCGGCTATCTTATCCCTGTGATGTTCTTCAAAGCAGTAGACCACAGCCAGAACGGGATGAATAATTATGCAGGGCAGAATTCCCAGATGTTCTTTGACATTTCTTCAAGGGAGATAAAACATCTTCATTTATATACCTCTGTATATATTGATGAATTAAATATCAGTAATATGTGGAACCCGAATAAGGAATCAAACTTTGTCAGCTTTAAAGGAGGGTTTTGCTTTTCCGGTATTCCTGTGCATAACCTTAGCCTGATTGCAGAATATACCATCACAAACCCTATGACATACAAACATTTTGTGCCCACCACCACCTACGAATCTGACGGATATAATATGGGAAATTATCTGAGGGATAATGCCGAAGAATATTATTTTGCTCTGCAATACAGGCTCGCCAGGGGACTGCATGCTGCTTTATCCTATACTTTTGCCCAGAAGGGTCCTGATTATCCATATACCGGAATGCACCACAGCGGTCTGGGAGAGCCGTTTATCAGCAGTGTGGTATGGTACGATAAATCTGTTTCTCTGACGTTATCATATCAAGTATACAATGACATTTTCCTTTTTGCAGGATATTCCAACTCCTTTATAAAAGACAAACTAAAAATATATGAGCCTGCATATTTTCTGGGCAATACAAATACTCTCAATGCCGGCATGAATTGGGGGTTCTGAAAAATAACAAAAAAATTTCGTAATTTGGTTCACGCCCTTCCTTTCCCGACAAGTCGGGACAAGCTGTCAGGGTGAACTCCGATCGCAAAGATTGTTGCAAAGGCCGCAGAGAATTATTGTTAATACAACATTTTTGTTTAAGTAATGCTATTTTGCGTTCTTTACGTGTCTTATTTCTTTGCGCGCTTTGCGAGAAATATTTTCGTAATTTGGTTCACGCAAAGATCGCTAAGGTAGCGCAAAGGCCGCAAAGAATGTTTTTGATTCATCATTTTTTTATAATTTTAAAAAAAAATAATCGCATCTGTTGAAATTATCCGCTGAAGATAAACTGATACTGGCAATTGCCAGACTTGAACCTTCGGATGAAGAAATTCATTCCATGAAGGAATTGATCAGCGCTGTTAATGACTGGAGATATTTTACTTCTAATGTTATCCGTAACAGTGTAGCTCCTTTGGTATATAAAAACCTTTCTCTGGTTCAAACTAATACTGAAATACCACAAAAAACCTTAACCAAATTCAAACAAACCTATTTGATATCTCTTAGCCGCAATGCCGTTTTATACGAACATTTCAAGAATGCAGTGAATGCTTTTTCTTTGCAGGGAATATCCGTTATAGCATTAAAAGGGATATTCCTGGCTGAATCCATATATAAAGACATAGGCCTTCGCCAGATGAGCGATATTGACCTGCTCGTAAAGAGCGAAGATGCGGATCATTGCAGAAATATACTGACTGACATGGGCTACAATCCTCAGGAACGCATTAAAACGGATTTCATAAAAAAGCAGCATGATTCTAAACACCTGCCCCCGATGGTTATGAATGGTGTTTCCATTGAGATACACCTTAAAGTCCTTCCTGACGATTTTGATTACCAGGTTAATGTCGAAAATTATTGGAAACATGCAATACCCGTAACATTATACGGAGTAAACACTTTGGTATTACCACCGAATGATTTACTGCAGCATCTCTGCATTCATCTTGACCAGCATTTTCATAACGGACTTATCCCACTTTATTCTTTCTGCGATATTGCTGAAGTATTAAAACATTATCAAAGTGAAATTGACTGGGCTTCCTTTATAGAGTCATGTGATAATTGCCATTGCAGCAAAAATGTTTTCAGGCTACTTCTTCTGGCAAATAAATATTTCGACGCTCCTCTTCCTGAAAAAATTATACAGTCGGCCATGCAATACTTCGATGCCGCTACCGAAAAAATATTTATTCTTTACCTGAAAGGAAACAGCAGAGAAATTTCAAAAGAGATCAGTAACAGAAATATTAAAAGTTTGGGAAAAATAAAAGGATTGCACAATAAAATTAAGTATTTAGCCGGGGATATCTTTCCCTCCAGATCCTTTATGTGTATGAGGTATCATATTAAGCACAAACCTTTAATATACTGGTATTACATAGTGCGAATAAAATCAGGTGTTGTTTCGCTTTTTGCTCATCTTCAGAAACGCAAGAAGGATTATTAATTTTTGCTTTTCAGGCTTTAAGGACTCTATTATATCGTCATTGCGAGGAGGAACGACCGAAGCAATCTTTTTTTACGAATATAATAGATTGCTTCCCCTTCGCTTTGCTCAGTGTCGCAATGACGTTTTGTGTTCGTCAATGCGAGGAGGAACGACGAAGCAATCTAAGCAACGAATTAAAGATTGCTTCACTTCGTTCGCAATGACGATATGCTCCCTCGCAATGACGTTTCCCATTTTGCAATGACGTGTACCAAATATATTAAAATGAACTTATATCATTCTGTTCATTTCAAACATACTGAAATATCTTCCCTTTTTCTCCATCAACTGTTCATGGTTACCGCTTTCGATTATTTTGCCGTTATCTAGGACATAAATCATATCTGCCCACCTGATCGTAGTGAACCTGTGACTTATGATAAGCACGGTTTTTCCCTTTGACAAAGTTTTAAGATTTTGCAGAAGGTGCAACTCAGTTTCAGCATCCAGAGCGCTGGAAGGTTCATCCATGAACAAAATTGGTGAATTGCGGTAAAATGCCCTGGCAATGGCCATTTTTTGCCACTGTCCTATGCTTAGCTCTTCGCTGTTTTCGAAAAGGTTTCCTATTATGTTATTATATCCTGATGGGAGTCCCTCCAAAATATCAGCAATTCCGGCATTTTGCGCAGACTGCTTTACCGCATCCGGAGAAAGAGGTGTTGAAATATCGCCTATGGAAATATTTTCAGCTGCTGTCATATTATATAGGGCAAAGTCCTGGAATACCGCTGTGATCTGTTTCCTGATCTCTTCAGGAGCAACTTCAGAAATATTGGTGTTGTCAAATAAAATTCTTCCGCTATCAGGAGTATAAAAACTGCAAAGCAGCTTAACGAGGGTTGTTTTTCCCGAACCATTGGCGCCCACAAGGGCAATGGTTTTTCCTGCAGGAATTTCAAGTGAAACCGAATCCAGTACTTTTCGCCTGCTTGAGGGATAACTAAAACTGACATTTTCAACAACGATCCCTTTTTGCAATATGCTAACAGGCATAGAAGTTTGAGTTGATATGCGAAGTGGCGGCAGCTTAAGAAAATCAAAAAAATCAGTAAGGAAAACATTGTCTTCATAAAGACCAGCAACCGACTGAAAAAAATCTTTCAGTACACCCGAACCTCTCTGGAAAATCAAAAAGAATAATACCACTGTCCCTACGGAAATTGCACCATTTATTGCGAATGCAGAAATGATCCCGAACGAAAGAAAAGTCAAAATAACGGCAAATGACTGTGCCATCACATCAGCCCATGCCCGTTTGCGAAGCAGACTGTTCTTTTGCTTATGCAGGTCTTTATATATATTATCAAAGCGTGTTTTGAAAAAGGAAGCTGTCCCGAACAGCCTTATTTCTTTTGCAAATGGCAGGGCTGTAAGTACCCTGTTGTAATAATATAATTCGCGCTCCTTTGGGCTGTTGGATTTATTGAGCCGGTACAGTTTTTTTGAATAGCTGAAGCGCACATAAAACCCGGGAAGGACAGCCAGTAATATCAGGAGAAAAATTGCCCAGTGTATGCTAAGCAACAATACTGCAACAAACACCCATGAAATAATTGATTGCAGGGCAGACAAACCTTCAGATACCATTTTTAGAGGGCGAAATCCAGCCTCTGTCACGGCGCGGTGTATCTTGTCCTGCTGCACCGGATCTTCAAGATAGGCTATGTCAAGACTGCTATGCTTTTTATGCAATAATTCATAAATATAAAGCGAGATAGACTGCGACAGTTTCTCTCGATATTCGCCGTTCAAAATATTTATAACAGCATTGCACAGAAAAACCAGCCCCGTTGCAACAATGATAATAATGATTGACCTGAATGTCGCATCTTTATTCTGATAATTGCTGATATGAGATATACCATCCACCAGCAATTTGATCATATAAATAACAATGAAAGGGAAGATGCCCTGCAGGACGGAAATAATAATATTTATATATGTAAGCCTTCTGGAACTTTTACTGATGAACCTTAACCTTGAAAAAATAGTTTTTGCATTTTCCTTCATGCTTTTGAAATTATTCACTATCCAGAGATACACTATTAATAATGGCGTGAGTAATATTGATAATCGGGCAATGCATAAGCCCTTAAATTTAAGAAATGAACTATTCAAATGGAATTCTTTTGATCTACGCGAAAAAGAGATAACTTTTCCGATATAATTTTCTTCCGTTAATAAAGGATCTTTTCGCTTGCAGGTATCTCCTTTGGTAAGTAAACATGTTTTATTGTTTACAAGGCTTTTTTTGATCAGCCTGTGGGCAATCCACTTATTCCCGGCTTTGAATACAATAACATCTCCTGTGTTTATCTCTGTAATCTTGCATTTGTCAATGGTAATAATATCTCCCTTTTTTAAAAAAGGGAACATGCTGTAACCGCCGACCTTCAGCCTTAGCCGTTGATCGGAATTCAGCAGATCATCGCTTAATTCATATAATTCGTCAGCGTGCATGTTCTTAACCTGATTAATTCAAAGTATAAAATGTGTATAAAATTGTAAAAAGATATTGTCTCATCGATTAGTCCTGAGTCATGCTGAGGAGTCCTGAGTATCGAAGGACGTATCGAGATGAGACTGCATCTGATTGTCTGTTCTCGATACGTCCGCCACGGCGGACTACTCGAACTGACAATTGTTTTGTATTTGAAATAATTCATGAATAATTCAAGCTAATAAAATCAACAATCTCAATGTCAGGTTTAAAGCCGACATCAAAGACAGAAATATGTTCACAAAGATGAGAAAGAAATTCAAGATGATGCTGAATAAAATCATTATTATATCCATGCTGTATGCAATACGCCATTATCCCTGATACTGCCATTGCGCCGTTTATTTTTTTTATCGTATTCTCAGCAGCATGACGTATAAGGTAAACAGAATGCAAAGGGGCTTCTTTCGGAATATCAGCATAAGGCATAGGCGTATTATGCATGGTATAAGCTTCCTTATTTTTTTTGATGATAAGGCGGTCATCGTTAATAATTAAGCTTCCTGATTTTTGCCATAAGCCTGCCATAGTGCTTTTACCGGCGCCTGAAAATCCTGAAAATATACGGCCTTTTTCATTGTCAAAAACTCCTGATGCATGAAGCATAATAGCATCGGATTTTACCGTAAGATAATACAGTACTAATGGTCCCAGTGGGTATAGCAAGGGGTTTATTTTACCATTACTATCTGCATTACAATAAACTATCCATTCGGTTAATGCATTATTTAAAATGGCTACTTGTTGCACAATCTTCATATCCTGCTGATCGTAAATAATAAACTTATAAGAATCGCCTTGCCTGTATATTGAAAAGAAATCCTGTTGCTGGTTTTTGGCTTCAAACAGCAAATCATTTTTTGTTAGCAGATCATTTGGGATACCATTAAATGCACAAATTATCACATCCGGTTTGTATGAATGATAAGAAATAAAAAACGGGGGATAACCTTCTTCAAAGGCTATGCCTGCAATATTTTCCGATTGCATTTTTATTTTAAACCCTGCTATGGATAAAAATTGTGTTTTCATTTTTTTTTGCGTGCTTTGCGCGTCTTTCTTCTTTGCGTGCTCTGCGAGAAACATTTACGTAATTTGTTTCACGCGAAGACCGCAAAGGTGGTCGCAAAGTTCGCAGAGATTATAGATTATTAACTATCCTGTGAATGTTTTCTTTTAATATTTTTGAATTAAAGTTTATTAAAATACCAAGCTTTAATCCTGATAATTTTAAATATGTCAGTAGTTGAGCAAAATGCACTGGTGCAATTGTTTCAACAGATTTGATTTCAACAATCACTTTATTTTCCACAATTAAATCCAAGCGATACCCGACATCTTGCTTAACATCTTTATATATAAAAGGCATCGGATATTGCTGTTCGACCTTTAATCCAAGCTGTCTTAATTCAAAAGCCAAAGCATTTTCATAAGCAGATTCAAGCAGACCAGGCCCAATAACTTTATGAAGCTCAAGAGCTGCACCAATAATCTTATATGATATTTCGTTTTCTGTCATCTTTTTTTTGCATTCTTTGCGTTATTTTTTTCTTTGCGTGCTCTGCGAGAAACATTTACGTAATTTGTTTCACGCCCTTCCTTTCCCGACAAGTCGGGACAAGCTGTCAGGGTAAACTCCGGTCGCAAAGGTTACGATAAGGGCGCTAAGAATTATAGTCCATTTACGACTCTTTTTATTCCATCTTTGAGCATGACAACATTAAAGTTTATCAATAGCCCAAGCTTATAATTGCCAAGTTTCAGATAGGTCAATGTTTGGGCTAAATGAATATCGTTTAATGCTTCAACGCTTTTTATTTCTATCACTAATTTCTTTTCAACCAACAGATCAATCCTGTAACCGCAATCTAATTTTACTTCTTCAAAAACCAAAGGCATGGGTTTCTCTTTTTCAATCCATAATCCTGACTGTCCGATTTTGTAATACAGACATTCTTTATAAGCGCTTTCCAGTAAACCCGGACCAAGCGCTTTATGAACTTCAATGGCTAAACCGATTACCTTATTTGCAATTTCATTTTCTGTCATATGTTTTTATATTGCTCTCATAATACTGAGCGCTTTTCTTTAGCGTTCCCTGCCTTGCCGTCAGGCAGGTTTGCGGTTAATTTTTTACCGCAAAGTTCGCAAAGGTTACGCTAAGGTCGCAAAGAATAATTATTAATATATCTTTTCAAATTTTTCAATGAATTCAGTCAGATCTTTTTTTGCTGTTGTTTCATCTATATCAAACTCGTTGGTGATAGCATTGGTAATATCTTCTTCTGTATTTTTTCCATCAATTTTATCCCAAATAAAACTGCCGACTTCGTTAAGGGTGAATAATTCAGTCATATCTGCGATATTATTTTTTAAGGGGACCAAAATCTTTTCATTGCCGACATTCCTGACAGCAAATTGTGATTTACTGTTATATAATTTACTTATTTCCATAAATACTCCATGTTTTTTACCGCAAAGTTCGCAAAGAAGACGCAAAGATCGCAGAGAATTATAGTCAT
>JBEKEO010000134.1:0-8564 GCA_050013795.1 Bacteroidales bacterium | reverse complement strand
GAACTTCCTCAACAGATAGCAGATGCATTATTTTCCTAATCATCCCTTCTATCTGCGGAGTAGCTTCTACTTCAATTACCTGATGCATTTTCTTTATGCCTAGTGCACGTAACGTCCTTTTCTGACGTTCCGGTCGGTCTATTGCGCTTTTAATTTGTTCTACTCTTAATTTTTTCATGTTCGGAAATATTATGAACTATTAATTATCCATTAAACACTTTTTCCATACTTATGCCTCTGAGTTGAGCTACTGTATATGGATCTTTCATTCTCAAAAGAGCATCAATAGTTGCTTTAACAACACTATGGGGATTTGATGAACCCTTTGATTTTGCTAATACATCCCTCACCCCAACACTTTCAAGAACGGCACGCATGGCACCTCCTGCAATTACACCGGTTCCCTGGGCTGCTGGTTTTAAGAATACCAATGCACCACTGTATTTGCCAGTCTGCTCATGGGGAACAGTTCCATTAAATATTGGAACACGGATCAGGTTTTTCTTTGCATCGTCAATGCCTTTTGCAATTGCTGTAGTTACTTCTTTTGCTTTTCCAAGCCCGTAACCAACAACACCGCTTTCATTACCGACAACTACAATTGCAGAAAAGCTAAAGGTCCTGCCACCCTTGGTAACCTTAGTTACTCTTTGAATGCTAACCAGTTTATCTTTAAACTCGATTTCACTTGATTTAACTCTTTTAATATTTACGTTTGGCATAACTGTTAAAATTTAAGTCCTCCCTCCCTGGCAGCTTCTGCCAAAGATTTTACTCTTCCATGATATAAATAACCATTCCTGTCAAATATGACATTACTGATTCCTGCCTCAATTGCTCGTTCTGCTATTAATTTACCAACAAGTTTAGCCTGATCAATTTTAGCAGTTTTCTGAGTGGTAACATCTTTTATTCTTGAAGATGCAGAAGCCAGAGTTTTACCTCCAAGATCATCAATTATCTGAGCATATATCTGTTTATTGCTTCTGAATACAGTTAAACGAGGTAATTCGGGTGTCCCTTTGATCACCTTTCTTATCCTCATTTTAATCCTTTTTCTTCTGAATTCTTTTGTAATTGTCATTCTTTTTAGAATTTATTTAATTATAAATTATTTTGCGGCCGTAGCAGCTGTTTTACCTGCTTTTCTTCTAATCATTTCACCCTGGAATTTAATACCTTTTCCCTTATATGGTTCTGGTTTTCTTAATGAACGAATTTTAGCAGCAACCTGGCCGATCAATTGTTTATCTATAGACTGAAGAATCACAATGGGATTCTTTCCCCTTTCTGTTATCGTTTGTACTTTCACATCAACAGGTAATTGCATAATAATATTATGCGAATATCCAAGTGTAAGTTCCAAAATTTGTCCGGTACTCGAAACTTTATAACCAACACCAACAATTTCCTGTACAATCTTGTAACCGGTAGAAACTCCTGTGACCATATTATGTAAAAGAGACCTGTACAAACCATGAAGGGCTCTATGTCTTTGTTGCTCAGTAGCTCTTTTAACAATCAGATTATTATCCTTAACTTCAGTAGTTATAGCTTTATCTATTGCCTGACGAAGTTCCCCAAGAGGTCCCTTTACTGTAATAACATTTTTATCAGAAACACTAACTGAAACGCCTTTTGGCAATGATATCGGTAATTTACCTATTCTTGACATTGTTTTGTTCCTCCCTCTGATTAACTAATATAACACAGAACTTCTCCGCCAACCTTTTGCTTCTTAGCTTCTTTATCAGTCATAACTCCCTGAGAAGTTGATAAAATTGCTATACCAAGTCCATTCATTACTCTGGGTAATTTATCGGAACCTGTATATTTTCTCAAACCAGGCTTGCTAATTCTATCAAGATTTGTGATAGCCGGAATTTTTGTAACAGGATGATATTTTAGAGCAATTTTAATATTGCCGGGTATTTTATCATCTTCAAACTTATAATTCAGGATATATCCTTTTTCAAATAATATCTTAGTGATTTCCCTTTTTATTTTTGAAGATGGAATCTCTACTATCCTGTGATTAGCAATCACAGCATTTCTTATTCTTGTCAAATAATCTGCAATAGGATCGGTATTCATTCTTTTAATATTTAAATTTAATTACTATTAATATTACCAGCTAGCCTTTGTAATCCCGGGAATCAAACCACTAAGTGCCATTTCCCTGAAATTAATACGGGATATTCCAAATTGGCGCATATACCCCTTTGGCCTTCCAGTTAATTGACATCTGTTATGAAGACGAACAGGTGATGCATTTTTCGGGATTCTTTGCAGTGCTGCATAATCGCCGGCAGCTTTTAATGCTGCTCTTTTTGCAGCATATTTGCTAACCATTTTCTTTCTTTTTAATTCTCTAGCTTTTACTGATTCTTTTGCCATGTTTGTTATATAAAATTATTTTTGATTTTTAAACGGTAACCCGAATTCTTTCAATAATGCCAATGCTTCCTTATCGTTTTTAGCCGTAGTAACAAAGGTAACATCAAGTCCCATAATCTTGGTAATTTTGTCAATATTGATCTCAGGAAATATAATTTGTTCCTGAATTCCCAATGTGTAATTTCCTTTCCCATCAAACCCTTTATCATTAATACCCCTGAAATCCCTAACGCGTGGCAAAGCTACAGAAATAAGCCTATCAAGAAATTCAAACATTTTATCGCCGCGCAGTGTTACGCGAACACCAATGGGCATTCCTTTTCTTAATTTAAAGTTGGAAATATCTTTCCTCGATTTTGTAGGGACAGCCTTCTGGCCTGTAATCATTGTCATTTCATTTATTGAAACATCAATCAGTTTTTTATCAGCAATTGCTGATCCCATACCCTGATTGACACAAATCTTCTTTAAAACCGGAACTTGCATCTGATTTTTAAAATTGAACTGCTTCATCAAAGCAGGAACAACTTCCTCGCTATATTTAGCCCTTAATCTAGGTTTGTAATCCATTATTTAATAACCTCCCCTGATTTTTTTGAATAACGTACCAATTTTCCTTTATCATTTTCTTTTCTTCCGATACGGGCAGGTTTGCCTAAATTATCAATAACCATTAAATTGGATATATGAATAGGAGCTTCTTTTTTCACTATACCGCCCTTAGTATTTTTTGCATTTGGCTTTGTGCTTTTTGAAACCAAATTAACACCTTCAATAATCGCTTTGTATTCATCCACCAAAACTTTTAACACTTTCCCTTCCTGGCCTTTTGAATCTCCGGCAATCACTTTCACGATATCGCCTTTTTTTACATATAGTTTGGATCCCATAATTATTAAATGATTATAGCACTTCAGGTGCCAATGAAACTATTTTCATGAATTGTTTTTCCCTGAGCTCTCTAGCCACCGGGCCAAAGATACGGGTGCCCCTTAATTCTTCGGTAGCTGTTAGTAATACAACGGCATTATCATCAAAACGAATGTATGATCCATCGTTTCTCCTGATTTCTTTGTGCGTCCTTACCACTACAGCTTTAGTAACGGTTCCCTTCTTGATGTTGCCCGATGGAATTGCATCCTTCACGGTAACAATAATTTTATCACCTATCGAGGCATATCTCTTTTTAGTGCCACCAAGCACCCTTATGCAAAGAACCTCTTTTGCACCGCTGTTATCAGCTACTGTTAATCTTGATTCCTGTTGTATCATAATTATTTAGCTCTTTCGATGATTTCTACTAATCTCCAGCATTTATTCTTGCTTAATGGCCGGCTTTCCATGATGCGAACAGTATCACCAATGTTGCAATCATTAGTTTCGTCGTGTGCCATAAACGTGGATGTTTTCTTAACAAACTTTCCATATTTCGGGTGCTTGATCCTTCTTTCAACTTCAACAACAATAGATTTATTCATCTTGTTGCTTACCACCAAGCCGACTTTTTCTTTTCTTAGGTTTCTTACTTCCATTTTTCTTAGAAATATTACTTTTTAGAATCTTCTTTTTCTTTTAATATCCTTGCGCGAAGTTCGGTTTCGAGCCGGGCTACTGTTTGTTTATACGCTTTAATCTTCATCGGGTTTTCCAATGGAGAAACCGCATGGTTAAATTTCAGTTTTAACAACTGCTTCTTTTCTGTTTCAAGTCTTTCTTTGAGTTCACTCGTAGAAAGTTCTCTGACTACTGACTGTTTCATTTTAGTTAAATTGTTGCTTCAGTATAATCTCTTCTTATAATAAATTTCGTAATAATAGGAAGCTTCTGAGCTGCAAGGCGAAGGGCTTCCTTGGCTACGGTTAGGGTGACACCTTCTGCTTCAAAAAGTATTCTGCCCGGTGTAACTCTTGCAACAAAATATTCAGGAGCGCCTTTTCCTTTACCCATACGAACTTCAGCAGGCTTTTTAGTAACCGGTTTATCAGGGAATATCCTTATCCATATCTGCCCTTCACGTTTCATATGACGAGTGACTGCTTGACGGGCAGCTTCAATCTGACGGCCTGTGATCCAGCATTCTTCCATAGCCTTAATCCCGAAAGAACCAAATGCCAATTGACTTCCTCTTTTGGCATTGCCTTTCATTTTGCCTTTCTGCTGTTTCCTGTATTTTGTTTTCTTCGGTTGTAACATTTTATCTTATTTAAAAATCAGACTCTTTACTCTAAATTATTTTCTTTTTTTACTTTTTCCAAATTTAGGACCATTACTCATACCCGGCTTCATACTACTTGTTAATCCGATAATTGGTGATAAATCCCGTTTACCAAAAATTTCACCCTTACAAATCCAAACTTTAATGCCTATCCTGCCAAATGTAGTATGTGCTTCGGCAGTTGCATAATCAATATCGGCCCTCAAAGTGTGTAGTGGTATACGGCCTTCTTTATATGTCTCGCTTCTTGCCATTTCAGCGCCGGCAAGCCTACCGGAAATTCCTACTTTTATGCCCTCAGCACCCATTCTCATGGTTGAAGCTATAGCTGTTTTTATAGCACGACGGAATGAAATTCTTCCCTCTATCTGCTTTGCAACTGTGGAAGCAACAATAACGGCATCAACTTCAGGCCTTTTTATCTCAGTAATATTTATCTGGACTTCTTTATTTGTAACCTTTTTTAATTCTTCTTTCAGTTTATCTACTTCCTGTCCGCCTTTGCCGATAATAATTCCAGGCCTGGCAGTGTTGATGGTAACCGTGACAAGTTTCAGTGTACGTTCAATAATAATCTTAGATATACCAGCCTTTGCTAAACGGGCATTTAAGTATTTTCTTATTTTATCATCCTCCACTAATTTGGTATCATAATTTTTCCCACCATACCAGTTGGAGTCCCATCCTTTAATGATTCCCAGTCTGTTGCCTATTGGATTTGTTTTTTGTCCCATTATGAATGATTATATTTTTTTTGAACTTTTCTCTTTTTTTACTTTTGTTTCAACTACTTCTGTTTTCTCATCAACTGGAGCAATTTCCTCTTCAGCTATATTGCGGCTGTCAAGGAAAAGGGTTACATGATTAGAACGTTTGCGTACTCTGTGAGCACGCCCCTGTGGAGCAGGCTGAATTCTTTTCAATACTCTTCCTGCATCTACAAAAATATCACTTATATAAAGGTTACTATCTTCAATCCTGACACCTTCATTTTTATTTTGCCAGTTTGCAATAGCTGAGAGCAATAATTTTTCAAGTTTTCCGGAAGCATCTTTAGAACTATGCTTTAAAATGTGTAAAGCACGATCAACATTAACTCCCCTGACCAGATCAGCAACCAGTCTCATTTTACGCGGAGAAGTAGGGCAATTATTCAATTTGGCAAAATATAATTTCTTTTTTACCTCTTTTACTTCCTCTGCTTTATTACGTTTTCTGACACCCATTTTTTAATATTTTATTTTTTTACTTATTTCCAGCATGACCTCTGAATATCCTTGTTGGGGCGAATTCTCCAAGTTTATGACCAACCATATTCTCAGTAATATATACAGGGATAAACTTGTTGCCATTGTGAACAGCAATAGTTAACCCAACGAAATCAGGTGAAATCATCGAACCTCTTGACCATGTTTTGATAACTGTTTTCTTCTTTGAATCAACATTAGCCTGAACTTTTTTCTCAAGCTTATAATTGATATAAGGGCCTTTTTTTAATGAACGACTCATAGTTATTATTAATTATTTCTTTCTTCTTTCAATGATATATTTGCTTGATTGTTTTTTGGGGGCGCGGGTTTTATATCCCTTGGCTGGTATACCTCTTCGCGAACGTGGATGACCACCGGAAGCCTTCCCTTCTCCTCCACCCATTGGATGATCAACAGGGTTCATTGCAACGCCTCTGTTTCGTGGCCTTCTGCCTAACCAACGTGATCTACCTGCTTTCCCAGATTTTTCAAGGCTGTGGTCAATATTAGAAGCCATACCAACAGTAGCTTTACATGTGACAAGCACCATTCTGGATTCACCAGATGGCATTTTCAGAATTGCATATTTCCCATCTCTTGATAACAACTGGGCATATGAACCTGCGCTCCTTGCAAAGTTCGCTCCCTGGCCTGGTCTTAATTCTATATTATGAATTACTGTGCCAAGTGGAATTTCCTCAATGAATAATGTATTTCCAATTTCCGGGGCAATTCCTTTACCAGATAAAATAGTTTGGCCAACTTTTAATCCATGTGGAGCAATAATATATCTTTTTTCACCATCAGCATAAAAAACCAACGCTATACGTGATGTTCTATTAGGATCGTATTCAATTGTTTTAACAACTGCCGGAATATTATCTTTATCTCTCTTAAAATCAATAATGCGATACTTTTGTTTATGCCCACCACCCATATATCTCATGGTCATTTTACCAGTATTATTTCTTCCCCCTGATTTCTTCATAGGAGTAAGCAGACTTTTTTCAGGTTCACAAGCCGTAATATCCTTATTATCACTGATAACCCTGAAACGCTGTCCTGCTGTTGTCGGTTTTAACTTTTTTAAGCCCATTTGATTAAATATTGCTGTAAAAATCTATTGTTTGCCCTTCACGTAAAGTAACTATTGCTTTCTTGAACGCATCAGCTTTCCCTTCAACAAAACCTTTTTTAGTATATCTTGATTTTGTTTTGCCTGCATAACGAATAGTGTTCACTGTCTCAACAGTAACACTATACATTTCTTCAACTGCTTTTTTTATCTGCAATTTATTGGCTTTAACATTAACCAGAAATCCATACTGATGCATTTTTTCGCTAATGCCAGTCATCTTTTCTGTGATAACAGGTTTTATTAAAACGTCCATTTTATATTTTTTATATAAATAAATAATCGATCTATTCTATAATTTATTCCAAAGCTGAAAATAACTTATCCACTTCTTTCAAAGAACTCTCCACGAATAATAAATTATTGGCGTTTAAAATATCGTAAGTGTTTAAATTTGAAGTTATAACAACTTTGGATTTCTTCAAATTTCGAGACGACAAAAATACGTTTTTATTTGATTCTGAAAGAACTAATAATGTTTTCTTATCGGACAGGTTAAAATTATTAAGCATTTCCAGATAGCTTTTTGTTTTAGAATTTTTAAAATTAAAATCTTCCAAAACAAGAATGCCATTATCCTTAGCCTTATAAGTTAATGCAGATTTACGGGCAAGTCTTTTGAGTTTTTTGTTCAATTTAAAATCATAATCTCTTGGCTGAGGTCCAAATGCTCTGCCGCCGCCTTTGAACAAAGGACTGTTAATATCACCCGATCTTGCACCACCTGTACCTTTTTGCCTTTTCAGCTTTTTTGTACTTCCTGATACTTCAGATCTTTCCTTTGATTTGTGAGTACCTTGTCTTTTGCAAGCCATGTGCTGTTTAACATCAAGATATATTGCATGGTCATTTGGTTCGATAGCAAATATCGAATCATCAAGCTTAACTTTCTTTGCTGTTTTTGCACCAGTTATGTTATAAACTTCTATTTCCATTTTTTAGTGATTAAATAAATCTTTCAACCAATACATATGAACCTTTTGGTCCTGGAACCGAACCTTTTACGATAAGCAGGTTCTTTTCTTTTAATATTTTTACTATCTGGAGATTAATCATTTTCACCCTATTGCCACCCATTTGTCCTGCCATACGAGTGCCTTTAAAAACCCTTGAAGGCCACGAAGAAGCTCCTACTGAGCCGGGAGCTCTTAAACGATCGTGCTGTCCGTGAGTATTATCACCAACACCGCTAAAATTATGTCGTGTAATGACACCCTGAAAACCTTTTCCTTTAGAAACTCCAACAACATCCACATACTCACCTTCAACAAATACATCGGTAGTCAGAACTTCACCATAAGTTTTCTTGTGTCCTTCTTCAAACCTTGTAAATTCAACAAGTTTTTTCTTTGGAGTTGTATTTGCTTTAGTAAAATGTGCTTTTAATGCCTTGGTTGTATGCTTTTCCTTCTGTTCATCAAAAGCCAGTTGGATAGCTTCATATCCATCTTTTTCAGGCGTTTTGATTTGTGTAACAATACAAGGTCCAGCTTCAATTACAGTGCATGGTATATTTTTACCAGAGGCATCATAAATGCTGGTCATTCCTATTTTTTTACCTATTAAT
>JBEKEO010000133.1:0-8636 GCA_050013795.1 Bacteroidales bacterium | reverse complement strand
GCCTGAGCTTCTTATCGTACCACAAAATCTTTTTACTGTCGGGCGACCACTTTATGGAATATTTATAAGTGTCACCGTCTTTAGTTAGCTGTATAGCTTTGCTTTCGCCATCCTGCTGCATGATGTATATTTCATCCTCACCTGTAGCATCGGATATATATGCAATATATTTCCCATCCGGCGACCAGTCCATATCTCGTTCATGCACACCGGGAGTTTGAGTAATATCGCGGGTAATCCCAGATTTTACTGGCACAGTAAAAATATCACCTCTTGCATCAAATGCAATCCTTTTTCCGTCAGGCGAAACAGCAGCCGAATTGATGAACTTGCTGGCATCCTTTAATTCGCTGCGCCCGCTTAATTCATCATCAGCTATTTTTATGGTAACTTTCTCGGCTTTTTGTGTTGCAAGATCGAAAATATAGATATACCCACCGTTTTCAAATACTATGGCATTATCACCAAGCGAAGGGAACTTGATATCAAATTCGGTGAAATTGGTCATCTTCTTTGTTTCTTTGGTTTCAGTGTCGTAACAGAAAAGATTCATGGTGCGGTCGCGATCGGAAATAAAATATATTTTGTTTCCCACCCACATTGGCATGATGTCCTGAGCATCGTTGTTTGTAATATCAATTGTTTTCTTTGTGGCAAAATCATATATCCAGATGTCGTCAGCCATTCCGCCTTTGTAATATTTCCATGTTCTGAATTCGCGGAAAACCCTGTTATATGCCAGTTTTGATTTATCCGGACTGTATGAACAAAAACCACCACAAGGTAAAGGAAGCTCTTTTGATAAGCCGCCATTAGTAGATGCTAAGAATAATTGTCCTTTGAAATCGTTGAATGATTGCTTGCGTGAACGGTATACAATAGTTGAGTCATCGCGCCATGTCATTACTATATTATTAGGTCCCATGCGGTCGGATATATCATCACGGCCAAGGGTAGCCGTATAAGTAAGCCTTTTCGGAACACCGCCTTCTGATGGCATCGCATATACTTCTGTATTTCCATCGTACTGTGCCGTAAAAGCAATTTGCTTCCCATTGGGCGAAAACTTTGCAAACATTTCATAACCTGCATCACTGGTGAGCTTACGTGCAATGCCTCCTGTTTTATCAACGGTATAAAGATCACCTGCATAGGTGAACACTATCTGGTTGCCATGCAAGGCCGGGAATCGTAATAGTCTGGCTTCATCCTGAGATCTGCTTAATAAAGCGTAAGCGCAAATGAAAACTGAAAATAATATTCTTTTCATGGTTTAAGTAAATTAGTTAACTGCATTAATCAATCTTTCTATGCAAAAGTAAATCAACAGCTACATTTATTAATGCGTAGATTTACCTGATTTTAAACTTCGACTGAATGAGTTGCAAAAGAGAGCAATCTCATTCGCTCAGTATAAATTTATGGATGGCAAATGTATAAAATAATTAATCATATTGAAAGAAACTAAATAATATAGTTTGTATCAGGCATCACACTTATAAGTCATTCCTGAAAAAATGACAGATTTTTTCTATGATTAGTTCTTTCCCAAATTTGGAATATTCTCCCATGTTTGTATATTTGCATCTTAATTTGAATTTTTTTTAATACTATTCCGGTTCATTCCGTAATATTCTTTATTGTTTAAATTTTAGTAACCAATAACTTTCATTAGTACTTAATTTGTTGAAATGGAAAACAACGACATCCAGAACCTGGAGCTTCATGACGATGAACTGAACCAGGAAATGAAAACCGAACAGCAGGAAACCCAAGCTGTGCTCACCGAACAGAAAGCAGAAACCGAACAGCCTGCCATCCTTTCAGAAACAAATCAACCCGACATCGAGACAGTAGCTGAAGAAGCCAAGAAATCGGAAAAGGAAACCGAGAAGCTGATCAGCGATATTGAAAAATCACAATCGATTCCTGAGGAGATTGATGTTGAAGCCATGTCACGCCGCGAACTTGCCGACCTGCTCATTGAAACGGTGAAAGTGGATGACGTGAACACCGTGAAGAATGAAGTGGCGCTTATCAAGGTCACCTTTCTGAAAAAAGACAAAGAACATCGCGAAGCGTTGCTTGAAAAGTTTATAATTGATGGCGGCAAAAAAGAAGAATTTGAGCATACTCCCGACCTGCAGACAGAACGCTTCAATGCTGCATTTGAAATATATAAAGAGAAAAGAGCCCGCCATAACGAGAATCTGGAGAAGCAAAAACAAGATAACCTTGCGCTGAAGATAAAGATACTTGACGACCTTAAACAACTTGTTGAATCGGATGAAGAGCTGAAGAAAACATACGATGCCTTTAAAACCCTTCAGGAACGCTGGAAAGAAATAGGGCAGGTGCCGAAAGCGGAAATAAATAACCTGTGGCAGAATTATAATTTCCTTGTTGAGAAATTTTTCGACAAGGTCAAAATAAACAAGGAACTCAAGTATCTCGACCTGAAAAAGAATCTTGAAGCCAAGATTGAATTATGTGAGAAAACTGAAGAGTTGTTGCTGGAAAACTCTATTACCAAATCATTCCGGCAGCTGCAGAAGTATCACGACATGTGGCACGAGATAGGCCCTGTTCCACAGGATAAGAATGACGAGATATGGGAACGCTTCCGCACGGCATCAGATAAGATAAATGAGCGCCGCCGCGAGTATTATGATAATGTAAAAGTTGAGCAGGAAAAGAATATCGAAACCAAGTCAGCACTTTGCGAGAAAGCAGAACAGGTTGCCGAAATGGTCATCACCACTGCAAAAGACTGGCAGGAGCAATCTACCGTGCTGAACGACATGCTTAAAGCATGGAAAACAGTGGGACCTGCACCTAAAGAAGAGAACGACAAATTATGGGCACGCTTTAAAACTGCCATTGATAATTTCTTCCATGCAAAGAATGAATTTTACGGTAAGCTCAAGGATGAGCAGGTAACCAATTATAATCAAAAGCTGAATCTTTGTTTGCAGGCTGAAGCTATTAAAAACAGCCAGGACTGGAGAAGGACAACTGAGGAATTGATACGCATACAGCAGGAATGGAAAAAGATAGGACCTGTACCGCGCAAGTATTCCGATAAAACATGGCTGCGTTTTCGCGCTGCCTGCGATGAATTCTTCAGCGCCAAATCAAACTACTTTGCAAATATTGGTTCAATTGAGGAAGAGAACCTGAAACAAAAGCAGGAACTCATAAAGCAATTGAATGAATATTCTTTCGGGGAGAATAAAAATGAAAACCTGCAGATAATAAAGGATTTCCAGCGTAAATGGATGGAGATAGGCCATGTGCCGATGAAGAACAAATTCGACATACAGCAGGAATTCCGCAATGCCGTTAATGCAAACCTTGATA
Organism: Bacteroidales bacterium; assembly: GCA_050013795.1. Classification (GTDB taxonomy): domain Bacteria; phylum Bacteroidota; class Bacteroidia; order Bacteroidales; family CG2-30-32-10; genus CAWHOW01. The sequence goes on along the minus strand of JBEKEO010000133.1, from coordinate 5,276 downwards.
AACTTAAAATCGACAGCATTGAGAAAAGCACTATCGGCTTTAAGTCGAAATTCGAGAACATAGCGCATACTCCCGGCGCCGAGCATGCTATCAGCAAGGAGAAATCGTTTATCCTTGGCAAGATAAGCGCCATGAAGAACGATATCAAGCTGTGGGAAAACAATATCGGTTTCTTTGCCAATTCAAAGAAAGCAAACGTGCTTAAGGAAGAATTCCTTGAAAAGATAGAAAGAACAAAACAGGATATTAAAGTGCTGGAAGAAAAACTGAAGTTCCTGCGCGAAGTGAAATAATAGGGGAGTGCCTGAAGTTAAAAAACAGTAGGCAGCGGCAGGAGGCAGTTCTCGGTTCGATTATTCAATTGTTCGATTGTTCAACTGTTCGATTGTTCTTAATCACAGCCTTATTTTCCTTGCAATACCATAAATTATGCAGTGTCCATCGCCTGTGGCTGAATCGGCATTAGTTGCTATAGTTACTTTTTTGTTTTCCACTATAGCCGTATCGGAACTGCCGGTGGAAATAAACTTGCTGAAAGAATCCGCTCCAGAGTTCAGAATAACCCCCGATACCATTTGCTCAACGAGGGCAGTATCGGTTATAAGGAAAAGAGTTGTACTTGTAAAGGCAGTGCTTCCTGCAAAAAACCTGAGTTCGGCCATAGCCAGCGACCAAGCATATCCTCTGCCGGGAGCATGGAGTCGAGGTATGTCAATAGCAATGCTATTGGCGGTTTTTAGCTGCGATGCTGTAAGGGTTAATTTAAATGGGGTGAAGGATGTTGTTGCCATATTTTTAATTTTTATGATTTAACTTTATATTTAAACACAAATAAAACCTAATTCCTGCAAAGCAGGAAAAGAGCGCAGGCCTGAAAATCCGACGAGCGTGCGTATGCTGGTGTGCAAGCAGTTTCGGATTTTCTTGATCCTTTGGTTCTTTCTCATCAAGGAGAAAGAACGTATAAGAAACAGTTTCTTTCCATGTTCTTTTGTCTTGACACAAAAGAACCAAAAAGTCAAGGAAAATTTAAAAGCCCGGCGATGGTCGTTAGTCGCACCGGCTTTCGCTATCCGTGCCACGACCATCACACCCGTCATCGCACAAGAAGCCGCCTCACCAAATTTTCCTTTGCCATCGCACTGTAACTTTCCCTTTCAAACTTTCAACTTTAGGAACTTTAAGTACTTTAGGCACTCTAAGTACTCAAGGCACTTCTTTACAATATCGGAGTTGTAAATGCTACACTCCACGGGCCATCAAGTTCGGGATGCTTGCTTTTTGCCCATTTAAAAAAGAATACCGCTATTTTCGAAGGTTCTGTTGCTCCTGCTGCCACGGCAGTTAAATTTGCCGTCATAGCGGCAGTGGGTATCTTGAAATTAGCTTTGGAAGAGTGTGCAGGTGTCAGCCTTACATCTGTAGGATGGGCAGGCAGACTGGCAGTGCCCAGGTAAAATATACCGATGGCATATTCCAGCAGATCAAAACTGTGTAGTTTATGCGGGCGACCGCTTTGCGCACTCTCGGTATATGCCTTAATATGCAATATGCCGCCTCCAATGGGTATTATCCTGGGATAAACCAATTCGGAAGGAATTACAGTTTTATCCAGTTCTTTAGATTTAGCTGTAGAATGCGTGCTTGTATATGGTATCGCCAGCTTAGCGGGCAGGTTAAAAGTGCTGCAATCGTCCAGGTTTAAACTCGCAGTGGCTTTTACCAGTTCTATCAGTTTGTTGGTATGCGAATAAATAACCGCATTGGCAATAATGGCTTCCAATTTGTCTTTAGTATTGGTGGTATAACCCGCTCTCCTGTCGGAATAAAGGTTGTACAGGGGAGTCCATGCGGTTAGAAAAGCCTGCCAGGCTGTTAAATAAGCCGGAGACCAGTTAAACCTAACTGCATTTGTAGGTGTACCCAGTATAAGGTAAGCGCATGTACGGACAATGTAAGCGTTGAAGCCTTTAATGTCTCTTGGAATGGTGGTTGTTTTACTTGCCATAATGATATTTTATAAATTGTTTGTAATAATAAAACCTTTCATGAGGTAAGGTGAGTATATCGCTTTGTGAAGTAACATTTTCATTCCGGGGGTGAATATTCTCAAGCCGACACTTAACATTCCCGTGGCGGGAATTAACATTCTCATGTTGGGAATTAACATTCTCACGCTGAGAATTAACATTCTCACGCTGAGAATTAACATTCTCGCGTTGGGAATTAACATTCTCACGCTGAGAATTAACATTCTCATGATGGGAATTAACATTCTCATGCCGGGAATGCACATTCTCACGCCGGGAATTAACATTCTCGTGTCGGGAATGCGCATTCTCGTCCCGGCAAACTGCAGTTTTGCCAAACGACTAATTGTTTTTATGACGGAAAGTTTCGTTTTCATTTCCCAGTATTATGTTTTAGTTTGCAGCCTTAGTAAAAATGATTTGCACAATAAAATTACCGGCAACGGTAATGTTACTCAGCGCTCTCTTCATAGTAATTAAAGGTTTTACGTATAAAGCGAATAAGCCGGGCAGGATTAATACGCTCCTTATTATATAGTATGAATGTTTCAACCGGACAAAATTTATTATCCCTGCAAAAATTGCAGAACGAGCGCAAGTAAGGGTTTAATTTGGTTCCTTTAAAGTATTTGTGATTAATGCCCCAGTTTTGCTTCACATAGTCAAAAGCAAGTTTGCGTGATTCCTTTACTTGTATCATGTGAGCAAGAAAATTATCAACTATTGAACGGTATTCAGGCATCGTGAAATATAAATTTTGGAACAAAATAAATCCTTCTGAAAATTCCGTGCAATACCTCAGAGGTAAGGAAGTGAAAATAATTAGGTTTTATAATAAAAGATAATAAAAAAATGTACCCGAGTTTGGCATAGCTTGCAGCTACGTTATAAACGACGCAGGCGCAGCCTGTGCCCAACTTTCTTTTATTATTTTATTCTACGGAGAACGATAGGCGAAAATAAATACGTTTTATTATTAAAAAAAGATAGATTAATTGTATATTTGTGTTTATATAATAAGGAGTGAATATGAAAAAACAAATATTCTTTATTACAATGCTCGCCAGTATTGGCTTGAGCGGAAACTCGCAAACCGCATACATAACGAATCGTAATGGTAATACCGTAACCGTTATTAATGTTGCTACAAATACTGTTCTAGCTACAATCCCGGTTGGTTCTTATCCTTTTGGTGTATCTGTTAGCCCCGATGGAAGTAAGGTATATATTACGAATTGTGAGCCTACTTCTAGTCCTAGTACAGTAAGTGTAATAAACAGCGCTACCAATATAGTTTCGGCTACAATCCCGGTTGGTTCTTATCCTGCTGGTATATCTGTCAGTCCCGATGGATTAAGAGTATATGTTGCGAATGGTAATGATAATACAGTAAATGTAATAAACAGCGCTACCAATACTGTTACGGCTACAATTCCGGTTGGTACTTTTCCTTATGGTGTATCTGTAAACCTTGATGGAAGTAAGATTTTTGTCACAAATTTATATTCTTCTACAGTAAGTGTAATAAACACTGCAACAAATACTGTTTCGGCTACAATTACAGTTGGTTATCATCCTTTTGGTGTATCTGTCAGCCCCGATGGAAGTAAGGTATATGTTGCAAATAGTAATGATAATACAGTAAGTGTAATAAACACTGCAACAGATACAGTTTCGGATACAATTGCAGTTGGTACTTATCCTTTTGGTTTATCTGTAAGCCCCGATGGAAGCAAGGTGTATGTTACGAATTATGATGCTAATACAGTAAGTGTAATAAACACTTCTACAAATACTGTTTCGGCTACTATTCCGGTTGGTTCTTATCCTTATGGTGTGTCTGTGAGCCCCGATGGAAGTAAGGTATATATTGCTAATTATGGTGGTGGCACTGGTAATACAGTAAGTGTAATCAGCACTGCTTCCAATACTGTTACAGCTACAATTCCAGTTAGTGCTGGTCCTGTTGCATTTGGGAATTTTATTTCATCTTTTACTGTCGGTATTGCTCAGCAAAGCATAGTGTCAGCAAACATTGCTGTTTATCCTAACCCTAACAACGGGAAGTTCCAAGTATTAAGCCCCAAGTCCCAAATTCAAAGCGTAGAGGTATATAATATGATAGGCGAAGAAGTATTCACAACAACGAACAACAAACTACAAACAACAAACGAAATAAACATTTCTTCTTTTCCGGCAGGCATGTATGTTGTGGAAGTGAAGACGGAAAAAGGTGTGGAAGTGAAGAAGTTTGTTAGAGAATAATCAAAACATTTATACATGAAAAAAATATACATTATTTTATTGCTCGCCATTATTGGATTGAGTGTAAAAGCTCAAACTGCATATATAACAAATGACGGTGCTGGTACAGTATCCGTTATTAATATTGTAACTAATACTGTTTCGGCTACAATACCGGTTGGTTTTAATCCTGAAGGTATATCTGTAAGCCCCGATAATAGTAAGGTATATGTTGCGAATGAAGGCTATCATACTGTAAGTATAATAAATACTGCTACCAACACTGTTTCGGCAACAATTACTGTTGGTAATAGTCCTGAAGGTATATCTGTAAGCCCTGATAACAGTAAGGTCTATGTTGTAGATCAAAGTGATAATAAAATAAGTGTAATAAACACTGCTACAAATACTATTACAGCCTCAATTACTGTTGGTTCTAATCCTATAGGCATATCAGTGAGCCCCGACGGAAGTAAGGTATATGTTACGAATTGGGTTGATAATACAATAAGTGTAATAAACACATCTACTAATACTGTTTCAGATACTATTACAGTTGGCTCTGCTCCTATTGGTTTATCTGTGAGTCCCGATGGAAGTAAGATATATGTTACGAATGCTAATTCTAATACAGTATATGTAATAAACACAGCTACAGATTCTGTTTCAGATACAATTAAAGTTGGTAATCATCCATGGGGTGTATCTATAAGCCCCGATGGAAGCAAGGTATATGTTGTGAATAATGATGGTAATACAGTAAGTGTAATAAACACGTCTACAGATTCTGTTTCGGCTACAATTCCAGTTGGTAATCATCCCTGGGGTATATCTGTGACCCCAGATGGAAGTAAAGTATATGTTGCGAATGGAAATGATAACACAGTAAGTGAAATAAACACAGCAACTAATACTGTTACGGCTACAATTACAGTTAGCGTTAGTCCAAATTCATTTGGAAATTTCATTTCAGCTTCAACTGTTGGTTCTAATCCTATAGGC
>JBEKEO010000132.1:0-8655 GCA_050013795.1 Bacteroidales bacterium | reverse complement strand
AAGCAGTGATAGTGTTCCTTTTATTGGAGCTCGGAAATTTTTGATAAAAGGTTTATTTAATCTTTCAGCCCAATTATAGGCTCCATAACCCATGAACAATTCATCCCCTCCGTCACCCGATAATGTCATGCTAACATGCTGCTTTGCCATTTTTGATACCAGTAAAGTTGGTATTGCGGATGAGTCGGCAAAAGGTTCATCATAAATATTCATCAGCTCAGGTATCAGCTCTATTCCATCTTTTTCTGTTACCGTATATTCGTGATGACTGGTTCCAAGGTATTCAGAAACAGCCCTGGCAAAAGGACTTTCATCGTATTTTGAATCTTCAAAACGTATGTTGAAAGTTTTTACAGGTTCTGTGGATAAAGATTGTGCAATAGCAGTAACAAGACTGGAATCAATACCCCCGCTTAGAAAAGTCCCAAAAGGTACATCGCTTATCATACGGTATTTTACAGATGAAATAAGCAGTTCTTTCAGCTTTTCTTTAGCTTCATTTTCATCTGTAATAAGTTTGTCGGAAATCTTATCATCAATATTCCAGTACTTCTTTATCTCAAAACCTTTGCTGTTCAGCTTTGCCCATGAACCAGAAGGGAATTTATATATTTTATCATAAATAGAATGCGGCTCTGGAATATATCCAAGATGCAGGTATTCATTAATGGCTAAATAATTTACTGAGATATTATTATTTACAAATCCTATCTTTTTTAAAGCTTTGAGTTCTGATGCGAAAGCAAAATTCTGCCCGTCCCGGTAATAATACAGTGGTTTAATGCCTATCCTGTCGCGGAAGAAATAAAATGTTTTTTCTTCTTTATCATAAATGGCAATTGCAAACATTCCATTTAATCTGTTAACAAACTCAGGCCCCCACAAAGCGAAAGCTTCCAATATCACTTCCGAATCGGATGAAGTTTTAAGTCGTAAATCGTGAATCGTCTTTCGTAAATCATTTTCAATTTCCTTAAAATTATAAACCTCTCCGTTAAACACCATCACATAGCGGTTGTTATGCGAATGCATGGGCTGATTGGCAGAAACTGAAAGGTCGATAATGCTTAAGCGGCGATGACCTAAACCTGCTATTTCGGAATGAAAGAACCCCTCTGCATCAGGCCCCCTGTGAGCAATGGCTGATGACATCTTAATGAGGTCTTCCTCAGAAAATTTATTATTGGTTGAATAATATCCGCAAATACCGCACATAACATAATAGTATTGTTAATTTAGTTAAGTATATTTTATTTTAATCTTTGTGTAACTCAGCGGTACCTTTGAGAAACTTTGTGGAATAGCTAAACACAAAGTTTCGCAAAGAATCTCAAAGGTTCACAAAGAATATTCCACTTTAACTATATTTAATTAACAATACAGGAATGATTATAGATGTAAAAGTAACATTTTTGAAATAAATCTGCTTGAGTTTTATTAAGCCTGTTTAAAGTCGATACATGAACTCAATAAAAAATGTTCAACCTCAAGGGACATAAAGGTTTTACATATAGGTAATCAAGAAATACATTAAATTTTATATTAATTTATTTGGTTTTTCAGTGAAACTATTCTTTGTGACAACTTTGCGGACTTTGAGTGAAACAAGTTGCGAAAATTTTTCTTGCAAAGCATGCAAAGAAGAAGAAAACGCAAAGGACGCAAAAAACAGATTGCTTAACGAAGTTTACCCTGGCAAAGGAAGGGTTTGCAATTGTAAATGCTAACGGATTCGGTGATCACAATAAAAGTTTTGTTTGTTTTTTGAATGTCTATTAATTAATAATTTACTATTTAATACTATAACCTGAATTGAAAATTCTTTCCTATTTTTACAAAAACGAATTTTGAACATTCTATATATTTCATACGATGGGATGACCGATCCCCTTGGGCAATCGCAGGTGATTCCTTATCTTAAAGGTCTTTCTGCGAAAGGGCATACTTTTCATCTTATCAGTTGCGAAAAATACACATTCGATTCAAAGGAATTCCAGGATATACATTCTCAACTAAACGAGGCAAAAATTGAATGGCATCCTTTGCATTATACATCCACCCCCCCTGTTCTTTCAACACTGGCTGATTTGAGAAGAATAAAAAAAACAGCCAGGCTAATAATAAAGGAAAATAATATTGATATTGTTCACTGCCGGAGTTACATATCATCCATTGCAGGATTGCTGATGAAGAAACAATTTGGGACTAAATTCATTTTTGACATGCGCGGGTTTGGGGCTGATGAAAGAGTTGAAGGAAATTTATGGAACTTAAAGAATCCTGTATATCGTTTAATTTATAAATACTTTAAAAAGAAAGAAAGGCAATTTCTTTTAAATGCTGATTATGTCATTACCTTAACTGAAAAAGCTAAAGAAGAAATTACCTCGTGGAAATTATCAGTTTACCCTATTCCCATTCAGGTAATCCCATGTTGTGCCGACCTTGAATTATTCAACAGGGATACAATAGATAAAAACATAAGAGAAGATTGGAGAAAAAAACTTGCAATAGATAATACTGATTTTGTATTATCTTATCTGGGGTCAATAGGTACGTGGTATATGCTTGATGAAATGCTTGATTTCTTTAAGCTTCTTTTATCAAAAAATGATCAATCCAAATTCCTTTTCATAACACCCGAACCAGCATTGCGAATATTGAAGGATGCAGCGTTAAAAGGAATCCCCCCTGATAGAATTATTATTCAAAAAGCAGCGCGGGATGAAGTGCCTGTTTTGCTTTCGTTATCCCGGGTTTCAATATTCTTTATTAAGCCTGTGTTTTCAAAAAAAGCTTCTTCGCCAACAAAAATGGGAGAAGTGATGGGAATGGGCATACCTATTATCTGCAACAAAGGAATAGGTGATGTGGATAGCATTCTCTCAAACAATGGTTTTATTATTAATGAATTTAGCCATGAAGAATATAACAGAATAATAGAAAAAATCATTCTTCCGCAGCAAACAGATAGCAATAATATTAGAAACGCTGCAATAAAATACTTTTCGCTTAATGATGGAGTTGAAAAATACGACTTTGTGTATAAACAAATTAATTTATAAAGCTGAAAAGTTTATAGCCTGAATGATTCATGAATTATTTCAAATACAAAGCAATTGTTAGTACGGGTAGTCCGTCGGCTGGTGGATGTATCGAGTACAGCCGAGCAATGTCACCCTGAGTTGTTTTAGGATGGTATATTGAAGTAAAACCTCTTAATTGCATCTGTAATTTTATCCACTTCCTTATCCTTCAGTTTAAAGAACACAGGCAACCTCAACAGCCGTTCGCTTTCGGCAGTAGTGTATTTATCTTCTTTATGGAAAATTCCAAAACTTTTCCCCGCAGGCGAAGAATGTAACGGGACATAATGGAAACATGTTTGTATAGAATTATTTTTAAGGTATTTTATCAGTTTGCCCCTTTCGCTAATATCTTTTGCTTTCAAATAAAACAAATGTCCGTTAGGCTGGCATGATGCGTTTATTTGGGCAAGTTCTATTTTATTTGTATTAACAAGTTCAGTTAAATTATTCTCATACTGTTGGAAAATATTTCTTCTCCTGTTATTTGCTATATCAGCATTAATAAGCTGAGCATAAAGAAAAGCAGCATTTAATTCGGAAAGCAAAAAAGAAGAACCAATATCAATCCATGTATATTTATCCACTTCTCCCCTGTAAAACTTATTCCTGTTAGTGCCTTTCTCCCTGATAATTTCAGCCCTTTCGGTAAGTGCGGCATTATTAATCAGTATAGCGCCGCCTTCGCCGCAGTGTATGTTTTTTGTTTCATGAAAACTAATGCATCCTATATCTCCAATGGTTCCAAGGAATTTATCTTTGTACTTTGCTTTATATGCCTGTGCGGCATCTTCAATTAATACCAGCTCATGCTTGCGCGATATTTCAACAATCTTATCCATTTTGCAGGCAACGCTGCCATAATGGACAACCAATATTGCCTTAGTCTTTTCAGAAATTGCATTCTCAATAAGGTTTTCATCAATATTCATCGTGGCGGGATTAATATCAACGAAAACAATTTTAGCTCCTCTTAAAGCAAAAGCATTAGCCGAGGAAGGAAAGGTAAACGAAGGCATAATTACTTCATCGCCGGTTTTAATATCGGCAAGGATGGCAGCCATTTCAAGCGCATGAGTGCCGGAAGGGGTCAGGAAAACCTCCCTGCATTGCAATTCCTGTTTAATAAATTCACTGCATTTAATATTGAAACTCCCTTCGCCGGAAAATTTATTACAGGCATTGACATGCCTGATAAATTTAATTTCTTCTCCCGTCAGCAATGGTATATTAAATGGTATCATTGAATGCAATTTTATAAAGATTTAAACAGATTGAATTGTCTTCATGTTTTAATTTTTGTGAGCCTCTGTGCAGTCCTTTGTGTACTCTGTGGTAAAAGAAAAGATAACCACAAAGAGCACAAAGAAAACATCATAAAGCACACAAAGAACGACGTTTGAAAAACAATACAATACAAATATATTTATTTCATAGAAATGTGGGATAATTTGTTTAAAACTTAACCGGAATGTAAATAAAGTGTCTTTTACTTTTTTGTTACTTTGCTTTTCTAAAAGTATTAATTATGAATGTGCTTTTACTTGGCTCCGGTGGACGTGAACATGCATTTGCATGGAAATTGAAACAAAGCCCGAAACTGGATAAATTATGGATTGCACCGGGAAATGCCGGAACAGTATTATGTGGCGAAAATGTTAAGTTATCACCAATTGATTTTGATGGAATAAAGAATTTTGTTATTTCAAACAACATTGATCTGGTAATGGTAGGACCGGAAGATCCTCTGGTAAAAGGAATCGTAGATTTCTTTAGTGAAGATAATGACATAAAGAATGTAAAAATTATTGGTCCGTCAAAGCTTGGAGCAATGCTTGAAGGAAGCAAGGATTTTGCAAAAGCATTCATGAAACGTAATAATATTCCGACAGCACAATACAACACTTTCTCATCTGATAATTTTCAACAGGCAATAGAATATCTACATACCATTGAACCGCCTTATGTGCTGAAAGCCGACGGACTTGCTGCCGGAAAAGGAGTTATTATTTGCGATGAAATATCGCAGGCAGAAAAGGAGTTGGAAGGAATGCTTAAAAACCTCCGCTTTGGCGACGCAAGCAAAAAGGTTGTTATTGAACAGTTCCTAAAAGGAATTGAACTTTCCATTTTTGTAGTAACTGACGGGCAATCATTCAAAATTCTTCCTGAAGCAAAAGATTATAAAAGGATTGGAGAAGGAGATACTGGTCCAAATACTGGAGGTATGGGGGCTGTATCACCTGTTCCTTTTGCAGATAAAGCATTTATTAAAAAAATTGAAGAGAGAATAATAAAACCTACCATTAAAGGATTACAAGATGAACACATAGATTATAAAGGTTTTATTTTTATTGGTTTAATGAATGTGGATGGAGAGCCTTTCGTTATAGAATATAATGTCAGAATGGGTGATCCTGAAAGCGAAGTTGCTATCCCGCGGATAAAAACAGACCTGCTGGATATGCTAATTGCAATTGCAGATGAAAAACTTGATACAATTGACATAGAAACAGATGAAAGAACTGCAACTACTGTAATACTTGTCTCTCAAGGCTACCCGGGATATTTTGAAAAAGGGAAAATCATTGAAGGCATAGAAAATATTCAAGGCAGTTTGATTTTTCATGCAGGAACCACTGCAGGTGTTAATGGAAATACCTTAACAAATGGAGGAAGGGTCATGGCAGTTACTTCGCTTGACAAGCAAATGAAACAAGCCTTGCAGAGGTCATATTCAAACGCAGAGAAAATTCAATACGAGGGGAAATATTGCAGAAAAGATATTGGTTGTGATTTGTTTTCCTATTTATAATTAGATGTCACGTAAAAATATTTTTACCGCAAAGGGCGCAAAGTTTTTATTCGCATAATTTTTTATTCAAATGGTGCTCATGAGTGCTATGCAATTCGCAAAGGTCACAAAGAAATTATCTTCTCTGCGTTCTCTGTGTATACTTTCTTTGTGTTCTTTGTGGTTAATTTGTTTTCCGCATCACATCACATTATAATTTTAATCATGCTGACAAAATTATTTAATTCAAACAGCATCAGTTCCCTTGCCATACTTATTATTCTTGCATTAGTACTTTGGTCAAAAACATTTACTAATGTTATTCCACTATATGATACAATTCCTGTGTCGCCTTTGTATAAATTCGTTTTCACATTGCTTCATGAATATAAAATAATAAGCGCTTTTATGACAATAGCCTTAATAATTACAGAGGCATTATTGTTAAATAATATATTGTCTGAAAATGATCTAATCCCCAGGAATTCATATTTAGCAGCATACATATTTGTTATTATTTCAAGTTTATTTAGCAACTTCATTATACTTAATCCAATATTAATAATCAATATTTTTATTATTACGGTGATAGGAATGTTTCTGCCACTTTACGAAAAACATGAAGCATATGCAACTGTGTTTAATATAGGAACGCTCTTATCGGTTGCTTCAATGTTTTACTTGCCTTCTTTTATTTTTGTCCTGCTTATTTGGGTTGGATTCATTATTTACAGAATCATCTCCTGGAGAGAATGGTTCATCAGCATTTTGGGATTAATATTTCCATACATCTTTCTCGGCACATATTATTTCTGGAATGATTGCTTGTTGTCAAAAATAGTAAGTTATAAGAATGCATTATCACTTATCAATTTTCAGGATTTCCATCTTTCCTTATATACACTTATTATAGTTTCTTTTCTCGGAATAATCTTAATTTTATCATTATTTAAATTCATTACCACTATTAATGAAAAACAGATTAAAATAAGAAAGTTCTTATCGTTTATTATCTGGTTCTTTTTAATCAGTTCTATTTCATTATTACCAAGCGTTAAGTATGGCATTTTAAGTTACATGGTGATGATTCCTTCAGCTTCTGTTTTAATAACACTTTATTTATCCAATGCCAAGAAACATCTTTGGGCAGAAGGAATACTAATTTCCCTTACTTTATTACTTATTGCAGGAAGATTTGGACTATTAAGTTTATGGACATAATTAAATAAATTTGATAATTTTACGCATATTAAAATAGATACTTATGAAATTTGGTGTTGTTATTTTTCCGGGTTCTAATTGTGATCATGATATTATTTATGTTTTAAAAAACATATTAAAACAGGAAGTGGTGAAATTATGGCATAAGGATAAAAGCCTTCAGGAATGCGATTTTATTGTTCTTCCCGGCGGTTTTTCTTTTGGTGATTATCTGAGGTCAGGAGCAATTGCCAGGTTTTCGCCTATTATGGAAAGCGTGATTGAATACGCTAAAAAAGGTGGATACCTGATGGGGATATGTAATGGTTTTCAAATTCTTTGCGAAGCAGGACTATTACCCGGTGTATTGCTTCATAACAATAACCAGAAGTTTATTTGTAAAAACATATTTATTCAGGCACAAACCAAAAACTCTTTGCTTACTTCATCATTGGAATTACAGCGACCATTAAAAATTCCAATTGCTCACGGTGAAGGAAGATATTATGCCGAGGAATCGGTTATAAAGAAACTCGCTCAACAAGACCAAATTCTTTTCAGGTATTGCAATGAAAAAGGTGAATTAACCGAAGACTCTAATCCCAATGGTTCTATACAGAATATTGCAGGCATTACGAATGAAATGCGTAATGTATTTGGCATGATGCCTCATCCTGAAAGAGCTGCTGATATGGAATTAAAAAATACGGATGGAAAAGTAATTTTTGAATCTGTTTTAAAAAGTCTTGGTATTCAGGTCATTTAAAAAGAAAGATGCCAAGAATTCTTTTTGTAGCAGCCCATCGCCCGAACAGGTCTCCTAGTCAACGCTTTCGCTTTGAACAATATCTCGATTTCCTGAAACAAAATGGATTTGATTATGATTTTTCATGGTTGGTTAACCCGGATGATGATTCATATATTTACGAACACGGTAATTATCTGCATAAATATTCCTTCCTCAGAAAATCATACAGAGTCAGGCATAATGATTTGAAACATATTTCTGATTATGATATTGTATTTGTGCAAAGGGAAGCGCTGATGTTCCGTTCCGTTTATTTCGAAAAAAAATACAGCAAGCAGTCTAAGCTTGTATTTGATTTTGACGATGCTATATGGCTGATGGATGTTTCAGAGGGTAATAAACACTGGAAATGGCTGAAAAATCCCGCCAAGACCAGCCAGATAATCAGTTTGTCGAATATGGTTTTTGCAGGAAACAATTATCTTGCAGATTATGCCAGAAAGTTTAACAAAAATGTAAAAATAATTCCTACGACTATTGATACCTCATATCATAAAAGGATTAAATCTTTTTCTGCAAATGAAAGGATTTGCATTGGATGGACGGGGAGCAATACCACTATCAAGCATTTCAGGATGTCAGAAAACTTTTTAAAAAACATAAAACAGAAATTCGGTAATAAGGTTTATTTTAAACTGATTGGTTATCCGGCTTATCGGAATATAGAATTGGGTATCAATGGTGTACCATGGAGCTATAATGCTGAGATTGGCGATCTTTCAGAAATAGATATTGGCATTATGCCATTACCCGATGATAAATGGGCA
>JBEKEO010000131.1:0-8687 GCA_050013795.1 Bacteroidales bacterium | reverse complement strand
ATAATGAACCGGGTTTTTATCCTCTCTTGAAACCAGAATTGCAAATGTAGGAAAATTTTTGCTTAGCAAATCAACTAAAATTTCTTTGGCAATCTGTTCGCTTTCATAATGCCCGATATCAGCAATTATAATCCTTCCTTCTACTTCATAAAACTGGTGGTATTTCAAATCGGAAGTGATAAAAATATCAGCGCCTGCAGAAATAGCATCTTTAATTAAAAAACTACCCGCCCCCCCGCAAACAGCTACTTTTTTTACTTGAAGGTTAATTAATTCTGAATATCTGATGCTGCTACACCCAACTATCTTTTTGATTCGCTTTAGGAAATCGTTGACATCTAATGGCTTGCTTAATTCCCCAATCATTCCTGCACCTGCTTTCATAAATTCATTATCCAGTGGATAAACATCATATGCTACTTCTTCATAGGGATGGGATTTGAATAATGCCTTCAAAATGTCTTTTTCCAAATACCCGGGGAAAATTGTTTCAATCCTTATTTCATTTTCAACATGCAGCCTGCCTTTTTTACCTACATAAGGGTTTGCATTTTCTAATGCGCGAAAAGTGCCATTACCATTAATGTTATAGCTACATGAATCATAATTTCCAATATGCCCGGCACCACTGTCAAACAATGCTTTCCTGACAGTATCAGCCTTATTAACAGGACAAAAGGTTACAAGCTTCTTTAAAATACCTTTCCGTGGTGTTAATATTTTAGTATTTATCAATCCGATTTTTTTACAAAAAATGGAATTTATTCCACCCAGAACATTATCAAGATTGGTATGGGCTGCGTAAACAGAAATATTATGCTGAACAGCCTTTATTATACTCCTTCCTGTAGAACTATCATTCGTGATTTTATTAATCCTATTAAAAATAAGAGGGTGATGAGATACTATCAGGTTGCATTTATTTTTAATCGCCTCTTCAATGACTCGTTCAGTCACATCAATACATATAAGAGCTTTGTAAACTTTACTTTCAGCATCTCCAATAATCAGACCGGAATTGTCATAGCTTTCCTGGAATTCAGAAGGTGCAAGCTTTTCAATACAATCAATAATATCTTTGACTTTCATAAAATTGGTTTCTCAGTGAAAACCTTCATAAATTTTACAAAGATACAAAGACCTTATGAAAATCAATTATTTTATTACGACGCTGACTGTTCATCTGAATTCAATAATTAATACCCATTTATTAAGAAAAATAATTTAGAAAGGTGTTTATAATAGTTTTAGTAATTTTAGCAAATGAAATTTTTTAAATTTATTCTATTCCCATTTTCTTTTATTTACGGATTTACAGTAGCTGTAAGGAATATATTATTTGATTTAAATTTTTTCAAGACACATTCATTTAATTTACCCATTATAACTGTCGGTAACCTTAGTTATGGTGGGTCAGGAAAGACACCTACTGTAGAATATCTCATCAGGTTATTAACAGGGAAAATAAATGTAGCCACATTAAGCCGCGGTTATAAAAGAAGAACCAAAGGTTTTGTTCTTGCGGATAGCTCTTCATTAATTTCCGATATTGGTGATGAGCCTAAACAATTTAAATCTAAATTCTCCGAAATAACAGTAGCAGTTTGCGAAGACAGGTGTGCAGGAGTAAACCAATTATTAAAAAAGAATAAAGATTTAGGTTGTATTATTCTTGATGATGCTTTTCAGCACCGCTCCATAAAAGCAGGTCTGAATATATTGTTAACGGATTATAATAATCTTTACACTGATGATTATGTGCTGCCTTCAGGAAGCTTACGCGAATTCAGAAGTGGGGCTAAGCGTGCCGATATTATTATTGTTACCAAATGTCCCAGGACTCTCAGCGAAACTGGGAGGAAAGTAATTACTGGCAATATTGCCCCAAAAGCACATCAGCAAGTTTTTTTCAGCTATATTGATTACCTGCCTATGCTACCTTTGAATAATGATACAGAAAAAAGCGTTGATAAGTTTGATTCCATTCTTTTATTTTCCGGAATTGCCAACACAAAGCCGTTAGAGGAATATTTACATGCTAAGAAATATGAAGTAATATCAATGCATTACGGTGACCATTATAAATATTCGAATTCTGATTTACTTAAAATCCGGGAAAGTTTTAATAATTTTGCTGCCAATCATAAGATAATCCTTACAACCGAAAAAGATAAGATGCGGATTGAAACATACGAACAGAAAGAAGCGTTGAAAGATCTTCCTGTATTTTACATTCCAATCATGACTGACTTTTTCCCTTCGGATAAAGAAATGTTTAACAAAATAATAATAGATTATGTTGAAAATGCTGGAAAAAATAAAAGAAACGACTGAATTTATTCAAAAGAATATCAGCATAAAACCTGAGATCGGAATTATTCTTGGAACCGGGCTTGGCGGATTAGTGAACGAAATAGTCATTAAACATGTTATGGCATACGAGGCCATACCCAACTTCCCGGTTTCAACAGTTGAAGGGCATTCCGGCAAACTTATCTTTGGATTACTTGGTGGGAAAAGAGTGGTGGCCATGCAGGGACGTTTTCATTTTTATGAAGGTTATACTATGCAGGAACTGACTTTCCCTGTTAGGGTGATGAAGTTTCTGGGAATTGAGAAATTGTTTGTAAGCAACGCAAGCGGTGGTGTACATCCCGATTTTGAAATTGGTGATCTGATGATCATTACCGACCATATTAATCTTTTACCCGATAATCCTTTAATGGGGGCAAACTATCCAGAACTAGGTCCCCGCTTCCCTGATATGAGCGAAGCCTATGACAAGATAATGATTAAAAAAGCGGCTGACATTGCAAAGAAACTTAAGATAAAATTTCAGACAGGTGTGTATGCTTCTGTCTCTGGTCCTTGCTTTGAAACCCCTGCAGAATATTCAAGGATGAGAAACACAGGTGCTGATGCTGTTGGCATGTCAACTGTTCCTGAAGTGATTGTTGCCAGGCATATGTCAATTCCCTGCTTTGCTATTTCTATAATTACTGATCTTGGCGTTCCCGGCAAAATAGTTGAAGTTTCACATGAAGAAGTGATAAAAGTAGCTAACGAAGCAGAAAAGAAAATGACGCTGCTGATGAAAGAATTGATTTCTTCATTATAAATGATGTCACAATAACAGAACATGAAAAGAATAATATATTTTTTCCCTTTAATTCTTATTGTTTTATTATCCGGCTGTGGCGGTAATAAAGCCGATAAAAACAGTTTTGTAATTCGCGGGAAACTCACAAATACAAAAAGAGATTCCGTTTACCTTAAAGAGCTTACATTATACAGCATGAAGAGCATTGATTCTGCTGTTGTAAATGAAGACGGTGATTTCTATTTCAAAGTGAAGCCAAAAGAAATAGGCTTTTATATTATCATGATCAAAAAGAATAATTTTGTTACTCTTCTTATTGATAAAGGCGAAACTATCGATCTTACAGCTGATGCCCGTCAACTGGCAAGAAGTTACAATGTTTCCGGTTCTGTTGGCTCTTCTCAAACAAGAGAGTTAAAGAATAGAATGCTGTTTTACGATGACAAACTTGATTCCATTACACATGTTTATTTAAACAGCAAAAAAAAGGATAATTATGCTCAAATAAAAGCTTCTATTGATAGTACTTTTAAGAAGATATTCGCTGAATACAAGAACACCCTTAAAGATTTTATTGATAAGAACACCAATTCCCTTGCAAGTATTATTGCCCTTTATCAGCAGTTTGGCAGGCAGGAAGTATTTAAAGCAAACAATAAAGATGACTTTGCCTATTTCGATAAACTGGATAAGGCGTTGATTACAACTTATCCTGATAATCCTCATTCGCAGGACCTTCATAAGCGTGTTGCCGATTATAAAAAGATAAAAGCCGAACAGGAACTTGCAGAAAGCAAACTTGCAATAGGAGCCATTGCCCCTGATTTTACCCTAGAAACACCTGAGGGGAAATCTGTTTCATTATCTTCTTTTAAGGGAAAATATGTGCTGATTGATTTCTGGGCTTCGTGGTGTGCGCCCTGCAGGGCTGAAAACAGAAGTATGGTGAAGTTATACAACAAGTTTAAAGATAAAAACTTTACTATATTCGGAGTATCGCTCGATAAAGAAATGGAAGCATGGAAAGCGGCCATCAAAGTTGATAAACTTACCTGGACAGAAGTCAGTGATCTTCATTTTTGGACTTCCCCTGTAGTAAAACTTTATGATGTGCAGGAAATACCGTTCACCTTGTTGCTCGATAAAGAAGGAAAGATAGTAGCAAAAAAGCTTCGAGGCGATTCGCTTGCTGCAAAAGTTGCAGAAATTATAAAATAATAAAACTTTTATTTCGGGGCAATTCTTAATAAGTACCAGCTTAAAGCGCCAAATATTACATTTGGTATCCATACAGCTATAACCGCCGGAAGATTTCCATTAGTGGTGAACGTTGTTGAAATCTGCATAAAAAGTATAAATGCAAAACTAAGTGTAATTCCTGCGCCCAGGTGAAGACCAATTCCACCCCTCATTTTCCGGCTTGATAATGATACCCCTATAAGCGTTAGAACTACGGTTGCAAAAGGAAACGCTATACGCTTATGCTTTTCCAATTGATAAAAAGAGAGGTCTTCAGAACCCTTTAGTTTTTCTTTACTGATGTATTTATTCAACTCCGAGAAATCCATAGTTTCAATATCCAGCCTGTTTTCAAGGAAGTCAAAAGGTTTTAAGTTAATGACAGTATCAAGTTTCCTTCCACTTTTTAAAGACTCTTTAAGTCCGTCAATTTTGCGTATGAAATAATTTTCAATAACCCATGAACCTTTAGTGCTATCCCATTTGGCGGCATCACTGATCAACTTGTAATAAAGCCCTTTGCTGTTTATCTTTTCCATCGAAAAATGATATGCAGTATTGTTGGGTTCAGCATCATAATGTTCGGCGTATATATAGGTGCCGGGATTGATCTGCATATGTATATTCATTTCATTTGTGCGCCGGACATTTCGAAAATAGGAAAATTCAAACTCCATTCTCCTTTTATTTGCATGAGGTATAATAAAGTTGGAAAGGACAAATGAGAGTAATGCAAGAAAGACAGCTGAAATGATATAAGGTCTTAGCATCCTTCGGAAACTGATACCGCTGCTAAGTATAGCAATGATCTCAGTGTTGCTCGCCATTCGCGATGTAAAGTAAATAACAGCAATAAAGGTAAACAACGGGCTGAACAGGTTAACGAAATAGGGAATAAAATTCAGGTAATAAACAAATATGATCTCACTGAGTGGTGCATGCTTTTCAATGAAATCATCAATCTTTTCGGATATATCAAAAATGATTACAATTATAATAATGAGGGCAATGGCATAAAAGAATGTCCCCAGAAATTTCTTAATAATATATGAATCCAGTTTTTTGTAATCCATCTCTGTCAATTCAGTGCAAAGTTAAAAATCTAAACAAATCATTGCGCATATTAATTCCGGACATATAAATTAAATTCTTTAATTTAGCCCATCAATCTGCTTATATTCAATGTCTGATCTGCTATACAAGATAGGAATAACTTTAATACCTGGTGTAGGCGATGTCAATGCTAAGAAGATTATTGCCTATTGCAGTGGGGTTGAAGCCGTTTTCAAAGAAAAGAAAGCAGCATTGCTTAAAATCCCGGGCGTGGGTCAAACCCTTGCCGAAGCTATTACCAAACATAGTGTTCTTGGAAGAGCCGAAAAAGAAATAAAGTTTATCGAGAAGCATAAGATCACCACTCTTTTCTATTTAGATAAAGGTTATCCCGAACGTCTGAAACATTGTGTGGACAGTCCAGTGATGCTCTATTACAAAGGCAATGCCGATATGAATGTGAATAAAGTGATAGGGATAGTTGGCACGCGCAATGCAACTGAGTACGGGAAAAAGATTTGCCACGACATCGTTGAAGGATTGACTCCTCACGATGTGCTCATCATCAGCGGGCTTGCATACGGCATAGATGTCCATGCTCACCGCACTGCGCTGGAATTCGGTCTTAACACTATTGGCGTACTTGGGCATCCTCTTAACAGGCTTTATCCGTCAACGCATAAAGCCACAGCTGAAAAGATGTTAACCCAGGGTGGGTTGCTTACCGATTTTATGAGTGATACTACATTCCTTCCGGAAAATTTTCCTAAGAGAAACAGGATAGTGGCAGGCATGTGCGATGCAATAGTGGTAATCGAAGCAGCCAAAGAAGGCGGTGCTCTTATCACAGCCGATATTGCCAATAGTTACAGTCGCGATGTATTTGCCGTGCCCGGCAGGTCGGGCGACCATTATTCCGAAGGTTGCAATAATCTTATCAAAACGAATAAAGCCGCCCTTGTCGCCTCGGCTGAGGATATTATTTACCAGATAGGATGGGAAACCAAAAAGGAAAAGAAACCTGCTAACGTCCAGAAGAAATTATTTCTTGAGCTTTCCGATGAAGAAAAGAAGATAGTCGACCTGCTCAATGAAGGCTCCATGTCGGTGGATATGATAAGCATTAAAGCCAAACTTCAGGCAAGCAAAGCTGCTGCCGTACTGCTGAACCTTGAATTCAATGGAATGATCAAATGCCTTCCGGGCAAAATATACCAGTTGGCATGAAAGGAATAGTTACTAAGTCTACTGGAAGCCAGTACACTGTTATGTCCAGCGATGGCAAGCGTTTTGAATGCAAGCTGAAAGGAAATTTCAAGATTAAAGGGTTGAGCAGCACCAACCCTATTTCTGTGGGCGACAAAGTAGAGTTTGAATCGAAGTCAGGCGAAAGCTTTGGGATCATAAATAAAATAGAAGACAGAAATAACTACATAGTCCGTAAATCCACCAAACTTTCAAAGCGCCAGCATATCATTGCATGTAACATTGATCGCGCCATAATAGTTGTTACTCTTGCCTTTCCGCGCACTTCAACGGGTTTTATTGACAGATTCCTTGTTACTGCGGAAGAATATCATATCCCTGCTTTTATTGTTTTCAATAAATCCGACCTGTACCCCGATGATTTTTTCACATACCTTGAAGAACTGAGAAGTGTTTACGAGAGCATTGGTTATAAATGCATAGTCACTTCTGCCCACAAGCATTCCGGACTTGATGAGTTGGAAGGAATTTTAAAAGGTAAAATCAGCTTGTTTCTTGGACACTCGGGGGTTGGTAAATCGGCACTTATTAATGCCATACAGCCCGGACTGAACCTTAAGCTTGGTGTGATTTCAGCATACCATTTAAAAGGACAACACACTACCACTTTTGCTGAAATGCATTCCCTGTCGTTCGGCGGCTTTATTATCGATACACCCGGCATCAAGGAACTTGGGATGATACATGTTAAGCCCGAAGAGATAGCCGGATATTTCCCCGAAATGAGGGCTCTTCTTCCCCAATGCAAATTCTACAACTGCACACACATACACGAACCCGGCTGTGCTGTATTGCAGGCGCTTGAACAGGGGGAAATTAATGCCGGACGCTACCATAACTACCTTGGCATGCTTAACGATAAAGGCATTGAGAAAAGCCAGGAATGGGAGTGAATTGGAGAAAGTAGGCAGGAGGCAGCGGCAGGAAGCAGTAACTTAATTCTTGAAACTTAACAAGATTGCAGTAAGCGTTGCGTGATAAGCGATTAGATTAAAGGCGTTTAAATTCAATTCCGGCTTATTTGCGTGAGACACGGAACGTCGTGCGCAAGGTGCTCAACGTCGTGCGCAAGGTGCTCAACGTCATGCGCGAGATACTCAATGTCGTGCGCGAGGTGCTCAATGTCGTGCGCGAGATGCTCAACGTCTTGCGCGAGATACTCAACGTCGTGCACGAGACCCTCAACGTCATGCGTGAGACTCTCATCGTCGTGCGCGAGGTGCTCAACGTCTTGCGCGAGATGCTCAATGTCGTGCGCGAGATGCTCAATGTCGTGCGCGAGATGCTCAATGTCGTGCGCGAGATGCTCAACGTCATGCGCGAGAACCAAATTCTTGTGCCCAAGGTTCAAATTCTCGTGCGCAAGCGCCTAACTCTAAAGCGCAAACCTTGTATGCTTGTATAATATAATTGATTACATTTGTTTTGAATTCTAAATCAATACCTGTTAACAGTATTAACAATTTACCAAAAGCAATTGCTATAAAAAAACTATTTATTATCCTGATGCTCGCCATTATTGGCTTTAGCAGCGGGTTTGCTCAAAGCCCGCATATTAAATGGTGGTATAACACACACGATGCTTCATACGGGCAACCCGTAGCAGCTAATATTGGCAAAAACGGAAAGCTTGGAATTGTTTTCGGATGTTACCGTAACGATAGTTGTGTTTATGCTTTAAATGCTGAAGATGGGTCATTGCTATGGAAATACAACACTCACCCTGCCGGCGCCGAAGGATGCAATGATGCCGCACCAACCATATTTGATGTTGACAATGATGATACGCTTGAAGTTATTGTTGCTAGTTCGTGCAACCCCACAACGTTTTGCTTTAACGGAATTACCGGCAGGGTAAAATGGGAAACACCTACTCGCGGCAGCGATTCACCGCCAACGATAGCCGATATAGATAATGATGGTAAGTACGAAACACTTCACGGAGAATTCGGTGGATATGTTATTTGCATTAATGGCGAAGATGGCAGCGTGAAATGGGAAATTCCGGTTGATACCAATTCATGGATAC
>JBEKEO010000130.1:0-12000 GCA_050013795.1 Bacteroidales bacterium | reverse complement strand
TACTTTGTGCAAGTATTGTAATACTCTCTGCAACTATTATAATACTTTGTGCAAGTATTGTAATACTCTCTGCAACTATTATAATACTTTGTGCAAGTATTGTAATACTCTCTGCAACTATTATAATACTCTCTGCAAGTATTATAATACTTTGTGCAAGTGTTACAATATTTGCTGCAATTTGCCCAATATTTGGGTAAAATGAGGCAAAAAAAGTAAAAAGAACCAAAATCAAAGCTCCAAGCCATAATATCCAAGAGTATTTTTATATGATTTGGGGCTTGAAATTTGGAGCTTGAGACTTGGGACTTATAAAAACCGGGTAAAATGGAGGAAGAAAAGGGATTTTTTTTAACTTTGTTGAATAAGTCATACATAAATTGAAGAAATAAGTAAGTTATTTTCAATTCAAAATTAAAAAATGCCTATAATAAAAGATTCTGCTCCTGTCTTCTATCCTGAGACTAACTACTCAATAGTAAAATACTTAGATATAACAAAATTTATTTCATTACTACAACGGAAGTCTCTTTTCTTTTGTAGATTAGATAAACTTGAAGATCAATTTGAGGGGACGACAGCAAAAGCAAATTTTGATTTAAGGGTGAAATGGCACCAGAAAATGAGAGATATAGGTTTTTTCACTGTTCCAATGCCTGACGATGAAATTATTAAAACAGTTATAAAACAATATGAATTTGAAAAAATGCTTAAATCTATTAATTGTGTAAATTGTTGGAATAAAAAGGATGATGAATCTGCAGCTCTTTGGAAAATATATTCTGACTTTGGTAAGGGAATTATGATTAAATCTTCTATTACACAACTTGAAAATTCGCTTAAAGATGTTGACGAACAAATCAGATTAAGTGAAATACGTTATATCAATTATGATAGGGAAATAATGCCAGATGGAAATACCATGTATCCATTAATTCACAAACAAACAGCATATGCATACGAAGATGAAGTCAGATTAATTCATGAGACAAATCAAGTTGGGTGGGAGCATGATTGGTCAAAAGAGGAAGTTCAAGAAGGTATTTATATCCAAACAGATTTGAACGAATTAATTGAAGAAATAAATATTGGGCCTTATTCACCAAAATGGTTCCATAGTTTAATCCAAGATATTTCTTTAAAATATGGACTTGATAAACCTATTTATAAATCAAAACTTAGTGTAATTGAAAAATAGATATCTCTAAATACAGCATTGCTTCAATGGCGGTTAAGAAGTTTGTAAACGAATATTGAACTGCCTACTGCTCCTGCATACTGCCAACTTCACCAATTCTAGTTTCCATAAAAGAGTTTAGCAACTGAAGCCTTTTTTTTATAATTTCGCACTACAAAAAATCAATGCAATGAATAACGATATAATTATTATAGGCAGCGGTCCCGGCGGATATGTTGCTGCTATAAGGGCTTCGCAACTGGGGCTTAAAGTGGCTGTGGTCGAAAGGTCGGAACTTGGCGGTATTTGCCTTAACTGGGGATGCATCCCTACCAAGGCGCTCCTTAAGAGTGCACAAGTGTTCAACTATATGAAACACCCTGCCGATTATGGTATTGTAATGGAGGGAAATGTGAAACCCGACTTTGAAGCTATAGTGAAGCGCAGCCGAGGTGTTGCCGATAATATGAGCAAGGGAATTCAGTTTCTTTTCAAGAAAAATAAAATAGAAGTAATAGCTGGTGTTGCAAAAGTTAAAGCAGGTAAAATAGTTGAAGTTACTGATGCAAACGGAAGCAAAACGGAATATACAGCCGGAAATATTGTTATAGCCACAGGGGCACGCTCTAAGGAATTGCCCAACCTGAAACAGGATGGGAAAAAGATAATAGGTTACCGCGAAGCCATGACACTCCCCAAGCTGCCTGCATCTATGGTTGTTGTTGGTTCGGGCGCTATAGGTTCCGAGTTTGCTCATTTCTATAATTCGCTTGGTACCAAAGTTACGCTTATTGAAGTGTTGCCCAATATTGTCCCTGTTGAAGATGAAGAAGTTTCGAAGCAACTGGAACGTTCGTTTAAAAAAGCAGGCATGAAAGTGATGACTGATGCAATGGTTGAAAAGATTGATACCACTGGTGAGCTATGCAAAGTGGATGTGAAAACAAAAAAGGGAAACGAAACCATTGAAGCTGAAATAGTATTATCTGCGGTGGGAGTAGCCACCAACATTGAGGGGATAGGACTTGAAGAAGCAGGAATTAAAGTTGAAAAAGGCAAAGTTGTGGTTGATGATTTTTATAAAACCTCCGTTACCGGATATTACGCCATAGGCGATATAGTTCATGGCCCTGCATTGGCTCATGTAGCATCGCATGAAGGAATTATTTGTGTGGAGAAAATAGCAGGTCATAATCCTGAACCTCTTGATTACGCTAATCTTCCCGGTTGCACCTATACAACCCCTGAAATTGCATCAGTCGGCATGACCGAAAAACAAGCTATTGATGCTGGTTATGAAATAAAGGTTGGTAAATTTCCATTTACTGCTTCGGGTAAAGCAACTGCCTCGGGCAACAAAGATGGTTTTGTAAAGGTTATCTTCGATGCTAAGTATGGAGAGTGGCTGGGAGCGCATCTTATCGGTGAAAATGTTACCGAATTGATTGCAGAAGTGGTGGTAGCAAGGAAGCTTGAAACCACAGGACGTGAAATAATAGATGCTGTACATCCCCACCCTACCATGTCCGAAGCCATCATGGAAGCTGTGGCAGCAGCTTATGGAGAGGTTATTCATATTTGAAAAATTAAACTTTTACGCAATAAAGAGTTAATATTATTAAAGTGGAAATAAAAACTCCAAACTCCAAACTCCAAACTCCAAACTTCTAAAATGTGCGGAATTACCGGTGTCTATTCATTTCGCGAAAGCGCTTCTTCTTACAAAAAGAAAGTTGAAGATGCTGTAATTGCATTATCAAAAAGAGGCCCTGATAGTTCAGGTACATTTTTCCACAATCATGTTGTACTTGGTCATTCAAGGCTTTCAATCATTGATGTGAGTGAAGCGGCTTCACAACCCTTTACAGATATATCAGGTCGATATACAATTATTCTTAATGGTGAATTCTTTAATTACGAACAGCATCGGGAAGCATTATTAAAAAAAGGAATTCTGCTTAAATCGCATAGCGATACCGAAGTTCTTTTACAACTTTATATCACAGAAGGCCCAGCCTGCCTTGAAAAGATAAATGGTTTTTTTACATTTGCCATTTATGATAATTATGAGGAATCGTTATTTATTGCACGAGACAGGATGGGAATCAAACCCCTCTTTATTTATAAAGATGATGATAAATTAATTTTTGCTTCAGAAATAAAAGCGCTGCTCTCTTACGGTATTCCAAAAGAATTGGATCGCACATCACTTTATGAATATTTTCATCTAAACTATATTCCCGGTCCGCATTCAATATTTAAGAATGTTACCAAACTTAAACCAGGCTCTTATCTTCACATAAAGGGAAAGGAAATTACTGAAAAGAACTATTATGCTATTCCTTTCAAAACAGATGAAGAAATAAGAAGTAAGAGTGATTCTTACGAAGAGGCACAAAAGAAGATCATGGAACTTCTTGAAACATCTGTCAGATTAAGGATGATTTCCGATGTTCCACTTGGTGCATTTTTAAGCGGAGGAATTGATTCATCAGTAATAGTAGCACTTGCATCAAAATATACCGAAAAGCTAAATACTTTTTCCATCGGTTATAAGGACGAACCATTGTTTGACGAAACAAAATATGCTGTGCAAGTTGCAGAGAAGTATAAAACAAATCACACCAGCTTTTCATTGACAAATGATGAACTATTTTCCGTTTTGTTCAATGTATTGGATTATACCGATGAACCCTTTGCTGACTCATCAGCGCTTGCAGTTTACATTTTATCCCAGCATACCCGAAAGCATGTCACAGTTGCTATTTCGGGCGATGGAGCAGATGAATTATTTGGAGGTTATAATAAACATCGTGCTGAATACAGGATAAGAAACGCCGGAATTAATGAAAGATCCATTTCCCTTCTTAAACCTTTATGGAAAGGTCTTCCGAAATCGCGTAACTCATCATTTTCTAATAAAATAAGGCAATTCGACAGGTTTGCAACCGGAATGAATTTACCTGCTGTTGAAAGATACTGGAGGTGGTGTGGCTTTACAAATGAGGATGATGTTGAAAAACTACTCAAAGCTAAATCAGGAAGCGAATACTATGACAGGAAAGAAACCTTACTTAAGAATATCTCTGGGAAATCAGGTATGAACGAGGTACTTTATTCTGATATGCAACTGGTACTTCAAAACGATATGCTCGTAAAAGTTGATATGATGTCAATGGCCAATTCGCTTGAGGTTCGTGTTCCATTCCTTGATTACAATCTTGTGAATTATGTTTTTTCATTACCTGCAGAATATAAGATTGATAAATATATAGGGAAAAAGATATTACAAGATACTTTTAGGAGTCTTTTACCTGAAGAAATTTATCATCGCAATAAGCATGGATTTGAAGTCCCATTACTCAAATGGTTTAGGAATGAATTGAATAGTTTTATTTTTGATGATTTGCTGAATAAAGAATTTATAATGGATCAAGGTTTATTTGAATTTGAAGAAATATCAAAACTAAAATCAAAGTTATTCTCAAACAATCCGGGTGATTCAGCAGCCAGGATATGGACGCTTGTAGTATTCCAATACTGGTGGAAGAAGTATTTTTTAAATTAGAAAATGCCAAAAGTTTTAAGAATAGTAAATAGGTTTAATCTGGGTGGGCCAACATACAATGCGGCTTACCTGACAAAATACCTTGCTCCGGAATTTGAAACGTTGTTAATTGGTGGTGCTATTGATGGAACCGAAGGGAATTCAGAGTTTATTGTCCGTAACCTTGGACTCGAACCAATCATTATTCCTGAAATGAAGCGGGCATTAAATCCAATTCTTGATTATAAAGCATACAAAAAAATTAAAAATATAATTAAAGAATTCAAACCCGACATTGTTCACACACATGCTTCTAAGGCAGGAGCTTTGGGCAGAATAGCTGCATATAATCTAAAAGTACCTGTTATTATTCATACTTTTCATGGACATGTTTTTGATGCATATTTTAGTAAGACTTCCTCCGCATTTTATAAGAACATTGAACGTTACCTAGCTAAGAAAAGTTCAACAATAATTGCAATTTCAGAGATTCAAAAATTTGATCTGGCTCACAAATACAATATTTGCCCTGAAAATAAAATCAGCGTTATTCCACTAGGATTTGACCTTACACGTTTTCAAGAGAATACAAGCGAAAAACGCGAAAAATTTAGAAAGGAATATAATATCTCTGATGATGAGATTGCAATTGCAATAATCGGACGACTTGTTCCTATCAAAAATCATGAGCTTTTTCTTAATGCAATTAAAAATATATTACCAAGAATAAGCAAGTCTTTAAGAATTTTTATTGTAGGTGACGGTGAAAGCAGACAAACGATTCAAGAAAAGGCAACAGAATTGGAGTTGTCTTTTACAGATAATATCAAAGAATCAAATAAAAATCTTATCACTTTTACTTCTTGGATAAAAGAGGTGGATATAGTTATTGCAGGGGTAGACATAGTGGCATTGTCTTCTCTGAATTAAGGGACTCCTGTAAGTCTAATTGAAGCACAAGCAGGAAGCAAGCCCATTATTTCTACTAACGTTGGAGGAATTGAAAATGTTGTGATTCCAGGAGAAACGGCTCTTCTTTCCGACAATAATAACTTGCCAGGTTTTTCTGAAAATTTATTGTCCTTAATCAATGAGGATAAGTTGAGAACACAATTGTCAATTAATAGTTGGAATCATGTCAGAGAGAAATTTCATTATACTCGCCTTATAAATGACACTAGAAACTTATACTTCAAACTTTTGAAACAATAATCTGTTTCTTTCGTATTAAAAGAGTAGTTGATTAAACTTTTTTACCTTTGTTGATTCAAAATGCGTAAGATGAGAAAACTTATTCCAGTTATATCTTTATTGTTTTTAATAACTTCCTGTAAGATTTTTGCTCCCAGTCAAATGCTTCGCACTGGACGTGATTTTAAATATTCCGATTTCACTCAAGAACAAGGTGTTCAGGAATATAAATTAGCACCTTTTGATAAAATCACTTTCCACCTTTCAACCAATAATGGAGAAAATTTAATAAATCCTATTTCATCGGCCGGTAGTACTACAGGAACCTCTAATATTGGCACAACTATTGGCGGAGGATCTGGCGCCGCTTATACGATTGAATATGACGGAACCGTTAAATTACCTGTATTTGGAAGAGTAAAACTTAGTGGATACAGTATTAGAGAAGCTGAAAAATTACTGGAAGATATGTACTCCAAATATTATAATAATCCATTCGTTCAAATAGAAGTCAGCAATATGAGGGTTATTGTATTTGGGAAAGGCACAACATCAGGATCTGCATCAGTAATCACACTAGCAAACCCCAATACTACCCTATTTGAAGCGTTAGCTTCTGCCGGTGGAATTGAGGGGGGAAAAGCATATAATATTAAACTTATTAGAGGTGATTTAAAAAATCCTCAGGTTTTTCTGATCGATTTATCAACCTTAGATGGAATGAAGAAAGCCAATCTGATTTTGCAGGCCAATGACATTATTATTATTAAGCCTAAAAATAATTACACAGAGAAATTCTTGACTGTAATCACGCCTTATTTGACTTTAGTTTCAATGATATTATTAATTTTCAATACAGTTAAAAAATAAAAAAGATGGCAACTAAGAAAATATCTAATATTAATGATGAATTAGATATTAAGTTATTCTTATTTATTACTAAGAAATGCCTTATTTATATCATTCTTTTTTTAGGAATAGCAGCTATAAGTTCATTTCTCTATTTAAGATATACACAACCTGTTTATTCAACTAGAGCCGTAATTCAAATAAGTTCAAATGAAGAAAATGTTTCAAAAATTCTAGAAACAAAGGATGTCGTTGAAGGGCAAAATGATTTAGAAAAAGCCCGGGAGTTTATCAGTTCAGGTGTCTTTTTAGGACAGGTTTTTTCTAAACTTCCGTTCTCGATAAGTTATTATAAAGAAGGACGTATTCTTTCTAATGAACAATGGAATGAAAGCGCGCCCTATGTCGTTGATGCAAATATTAAAAACCCCTCCATTTATGGGATTCCGATTTATATAAAATTTAATACTAATAAATATATTCTTTCTTATTCAAAGCCAGGCTCATCAAAATTTGAAAAAGAATATAATTTGTCTCAAAAAGCTGAAATACCAGAAGCTGAATTAAATATTAAACTGAAAGATCCGAATAATGTTGAAAATAATGATGGTATTTTAAATCAAAATTCTTATTATTTCATATTGAATAACCCTGATAATATTGTTTCCACTTATGCTGCTGAACTTACAATAACACCATTAAGTGATGAGGCTAAAACAATTCAAATAACAATTCAAGACCGCAATCCAGATAAGGCACATGATATTGTTAATGCTATTGTAGAAGAATATAAAACCTATGGTGTGGCAAAAAAGGCTGAAAGTGCAAATAGTGTTCTTGAGTTTATTGACAAACAGCTTAAAGTGGTTTACGATACTTTATTTAAATCGGAAATGGATTTGGATAATTTTAAAAAATCATACAAAATAGATTCTTCCGTTTCGGAACCGCTTCCAAGCATTTACTCAAGAGTAAATGATTTTCAGAATCAAATCGTAAATATTGAACTTCAGGAAAGTTTATTATCGGAAGTTGAACAAAGCCTTAAGGATAAAGATATTGATATTTATAAACTTATTGCCATTGTCGCAGGCAGTGAATTTCAGGGAAGTATCACGGGTTTTCTAAATTCTCTTCAGGACCAATTATTAAAGAAAGAACAATTATTATATGAGGTAACAAAAAACAGTGCACAAATTGAAGCTATAAATTATCAGATTGAAATACAGAAAAAATTACTTATTGAAAGCATTCATACTTTAAAAGCTAACCTTAATTCACGAAAAGTTAAATTAAGTAAATTTCTGGACGATTATCAAGGAACAGCTTTTTCTCCAAAAGAGAAATATAATACATTTGAACTTAGCCGTCTTCAAAGAATGTACAGTATTAATGAGCAATTTTACAATAAGCTTATTGATAAAAAAGCAGAATACCAGATTGCCAGAGCCGGTTATGTTTCTGAAATAGTTGTTCTCGAAAGAGGTTCTGTTCCAAAAGACCCAATATCTCCCAGAAGAAGATTGATATTCTTTGGAAGTATATTAATAGCATTGTTTCTGGGTTTTGGATTAATCCTTT
The DNA here is from genome assembly GCA_050013795.1 of Bacteroidales bacterium. Classification (GTDB taxonomy): domain Bacteria; phylum Bacteroidota; class Bacteroidia; order Bacteroidales; family CG2-30-32-10; genus CAWHOW01. The sequence continues at coordinate 3,655 of JBEKEO010000130.1, read as the reverse complement.
TCCGTTATTTGTTTTTTAACGAAATCACTAATATTAATGATGTTGTTAAATATACAGATGCTCCTGTTTTGGGAATTATTCCAAAATATAAGAGAGAAATTCCAGTTTCCCAGCTTATTGTTGACAAAAAACCGAAATCATTAATTGCTGAAGCGTTAAGATCTGTCAGAACAAACCTTCAGTTTATTTCCAATGAACCAGGTTCAAAAGTAATTGCAGTTACTTCAACTATATCAGGTGAAGGGAAAACATTTATATCTATTAATCTTGCTGGTATTATAGCCTTCTCTGATAAGAAAATATATCCGCCATAGTATTATAGATAATCTTGATTTTATTACTGCCGGGCCAGTACCTCCCAATCCGTCAGAGTTAATGTTAAATAAAAGAATGTCAGAACTTATTGAATACCTTAAAACAACTTATGATTATATCCTTTTAGATTGCCCTCCTGTTGGAATAGTTACAGATGGAATGCAACCAATGCTTATTGCTGATTATCCTATTTATGTTTTTAAAGCCAATCATTCCAAAAGAATGTTTGTTCAAAACATTGACCGGTTAATTAATGAAAACGGTATTAAAAAGTTGGCAATAGTGCTTAACGCTGTAGAATCACAATATTCGGGTTATAGTTATGGTAAAGGCTCTTCGGGCTCTGGATATGGTTACGGCTACGGATATGCTTATGGTTATGGATATGGCTATTATGATGAAGACCATTTAATGCCTGTTAAGAAAAAGTTTTTCCTGGATAGGGTTTCTGATTTTATTATGAAAATTATTTCTCACAAATCATAATTCTGATAATTTTCTACATGATAATTAAAAAATCATTCATTCCTGAATTATTAATTATTCAACCTGATGTATTTTATGATGCCCGCGGATATTTTTTTGAATCATACAATAAAGAAAATTTTATACAAATGGGTATTGATGCTGAATTTGTGCAGGATAATCAATCCCTTTCAGCTAAAGGAATTTTACGCGGACTGCATTTCCAGAATCCCCCGTTTGCCCAGGGGAAGCTTCTAAGCGTGATAAAAGGTTCTGTTTTAGATGTTGCTGTTGATATTCGGAAAAATTCTCCTACTTACGGAAAATATTTTTCTATTATTCTTTCCGAAGAAAACAAGACCATGTTTTGGATACCATCTGGGTTTGCTCATGGATTCTTATCATTGGAAAATAGTACAATCTTCTCCTATAAGTGTACTCAAACATATAATAAAAAATCCGAAGGTTCCATACGCTGGAATGACCCTGATTTAAACATTGACTGGGGGATCAAAGACCCACTTGTTTCTCCGAAAGATCAAATTGCTCCTCTTTTTAAAGATTTGAATACTAAGTTTTAAAGCTTGCATTAGTTTTATCATATTCCCTGTAATAAGTTATATTTTCCTTATCCGGTTTCTGACTCGTTAAGACGGATATCTGATTTGCCAAGTCGGATGTCCGATTGACCGAATCAGATGTCAGACTTGCTAGGTTACATGTCGGACTTCCTTAATCCGATGTCGGACTTGCCAAATGAAAGCCCGGGCTTGCCAAGTTATATCCTTCAATAGCATCTTACCAATCAACACATTACATATTTTCCTGAAGGATCTTAAGACCCATTTAATAAAAGTTTGTACCTTTGCAAACTCTTTTATAAAAACACTCATAATGCCTTCAATATTTATAATTGAATTTTGTGTTTTCTTTGTTGTTTGCCTGGTATTTTCTTTCCTGATTAACTCATTATTTCTTAAATTTATTAAAACATTAGGAATAAGAAACAAGGAAGAAACGATAATCAGATGGGGAACTGAATCTAAGCCTGCAATTGGCGGGATTTCTTTTTACATTATTTTCCTGCTGTCAATTATTGCATATCCTTTTTTCTTTGATGTGAGAACTTATTTTCTTAATCTGCCATTTATAGGCGTTCTTTTTGCATCAACACTTGGTTTTCTTATGGGCTTATTTGATGATGCCTATAATACAAAACCATTGATTAAATTGTTTTCCCAAATTACATGTGGCATTATATTGATTTCAACTAACGTATATATCCATCTTTTTGGAAACGAATACCTGAATTATGCCATAACTATTATTTGGGTGGTGGGGATAATGAATTCCATCAATATGATAGACAATATGGATGCTATAAGCTCGATAGTTTCAATTTCAATTATTCTTACTGCAATTATCAATTTATTTTATGTTAATGATTTTAAAAATACTGATTTATTCGTATTGATAGGGGTATTAGCGGCACTTTTGGGATTTCTTTGGTTTAACTGGCATCCTTCTGTTATTTACATGGGTGATACAGGAAGCCAGTTTCTGGGAGCTTTCTTAGCCGCAATCGGCATTATTTATTTCTGGAATAAGCAAGCAGCAGGCGGAGTTGAAATATGGTCAAGGCAGGTTATTACTTCCGCACTTGTTTTTTCTATTCCTATTATTGATACAACAACAGTTGTTATAAAAAGAATAAGAAAAGGGAAATCACCTTTTATTGGCGGGAAAGACCACATCTCGCATCATATATCATATCTGGGCTTTTCTGACAGACAGGTGGCTTTATTTTTTATTGTTATTTCTGCTTGTTCTATCATTCTTTCATTTATCGCATTCAATGTTATTCATCACTGGAATTACCTTTGTATATTCCTTTACATATTATATTTGTTTTCTTTATTTGTTGTTCTTTTTTCAATAGCAAATAAAAACGCACAAAAGAATTAATCAATTATGATTTATAAGAAAATAATTATTGTAATATTATCTGTTCTTTTTCTGCTGGTATTATTTAGCCTTTTCAGCAGTTCGACCAATAAACCTTCAAATAATTCTGATTACCAGAAAGCTTTTTATAAGAACTATAAAATTTTTGCTGTTGATATTCCTGACAAAATTGAATTTGCCGGCGAGAAAATGGAAACCAACAGGTTTGACGTAAGGGAAGCTATTGACAGAGAGCTTGTGATCAATACTTATTGGCAATCGCAGACTATTTTTTTAATTAAAAAAGCAAACAGGTTTTTCCCTGTTATTGAACCTATATTAAAAAAATATTCAGTTCCTGACGACTTTAAATATATTGCTCTTGCCGAAAGCGGATTTACCAACAACCAGGTTTCGCCGGCAGGCGCTGCAGGAATCTGGCAGTTCATGAAAGAAAGCGCAATTAAATTTGGATTAGAAGTCAACGAGGATATTGATGAGCGTTATAATTTTGAGAAATCAACTGAAGCTGCCTGCAAATGTATTTTGGAAGCTTACTCTATCTATAAAAGCTGGACTCTTGCTGCGGCCTCTTATAATGTTGGCATTGGCTCATTGAGCAAGCAAATGGGACTACAAAAAACCAGTAATTATTATGACCTGTTTTTAAATAACGAAACTGCCAGATATGTTTACAGGATAATAGCTTTGAAATTGATCATTACGAATCCCAAAGCTTATGGGTTTTATTTAAGAAAAGTTGATTTGTATCCTCCTATTCCAACTTGCGATGTTAAAGTCGATTCATCAATAAAAGATATGGTGGGCTTTGCTGCTAAATACAAAATTAATTATAAGCTTTTAAGAGAATTTAATCTTTGGATACGCAAGCCTGTTTTAGAAAATCCCGGTCATAAAACATATTATCTTT
>JBEKEO010000129.1:0-8868 GCA_050013795.1 Bacteroidales bacterium | reverse complement strand
TTCAGTTAATGAATTATAAGATACATGATGGTTACAGCAAGCACTATTACGGCCGACACGAAAACAAAAGCGTATTGCTGTAATTGTCCTGACTGGAATCCTCTGATTTTATATGATGTATAATTTGTCATGGCTGCAATCCCGTTCATCGTTCCGTCAACAACATGCCTATCGAACCATGCTACCGGTCTTGAAATATATCTAAAAATGATTTTCTTTGTTACAAACAAGTATAGTTCATCAAAATAGAATTTATTGAAAGCCCATTTATAAAAGAAATTAAATCCATTAGAGACTTTGTCAGGAATAGCAGATTCTTTTTTATACATGATAAATGCAATGAAAATTCCTATAAGTCCTACAAGCACAGAAGGAATTGCAATTTCCATGTCAATTTCGCTGACAAAAGGTTTAGAGTCGGATGAAACAAATTGGCTGAATGGAATATAACCTGCGAAAATTGCAGCTACTGCAAGAAACATGAGTGGAAGTGTCATGGTCCATGGAGATTCATGCGGGGTATGATGATACTGCGGTTCTTTATTCCAGAAAACACGGAAATAAAGGCGGAACATATAAAAAGCTGTCAGTCCGGCAACAAATAATTCCACCCAGAAGATAAGCTGGTTATTATGATATGCTGCAGTGAGTATTTCATCTTTACTGAAAAAAGCTGACAAGAAAGGAATTCCGGCAATAGTAAGACATGCAATTAAAAATGTGATATGAGTGATAGGTAAATATTTTCTTAATCCGCCCATCTCATTCATATAATTACTGTGAACTCCATGAATAATGGCTCCTGCACCAAGGAACAACAATGCTTTGAACATGGCATGTGTGAACAAATGGAACATGGAAGCCATAAAGCCTAATGAAGCTTCAGGATCATTCACATTGTATTTTGCAACGCCAAGTCCGACCATCATATATCCGATTTGTGACAAGGTAGAATAAGCGAGCACACGTTTTATGTCAAATTGAGTACAGGCAATGATAGCAGCGAAGAGTGAAGAAAAAGCACCTACGTATCCGACCAATTCAAGTCCGTGAGGAGTAGTCTGAGCATACAAAGGAAATAATCTTGCAACCAGAAATACGCCGGCAACAACCATTGTTGCTGCATGGATCAATGCGGAAACCGGAGTAGGACCTTCCATTGCATCGGGAAGCCAGATGTGTAATGGGAACATAGCCGATTTTCCCATGCCTCCCATAAATACAAAGGTAAGAGACCATGTTGCTATTGAGAACCCCAAAAATGTTACACCAAGATGTTGTCCTAAAAAACTGATGGTTTGCTGATCTAACAAACCGGGATTGACTAATGGTTGATCAGAATAGAAAGTGAATGTTTTTGTAAAATATGAAAGAATTAGAATACCAATTAAAAATCCAAGATCAGCGAAACGGGTAACGATGAATGCTTTCTTAGAAGCTGCAACTGCAGAAGGTCTTTCGTAATAAAAACCGATAAGCAGGTAAGATGAAACGCCAACAAGTTCCCAGAAAATGTACATCTGGAAAATGTTGGTTGCGACAACTAATCCTAACATGGAGAATGTAAATAAAGAAAGTTTTGCAAAAAAACGTTCAAATCCTTTTTCGCCTTTCATGTATCCTAAGCTGTAGAAATGAACCCAGAAAGAAACAGTAGTTACTACTATAAGCATCATCACAGAGATAGGATCGAGCAATATGCCCATATCTATATGAAGTGATTCTGTCATATGAAGCCAAACGGTGTTAAAACACGTTATTGGTTTATAAATTCCATCAACTTTTCCTGCAATGAAGAAATATTGATATGCAGTATATAGAGAAAGAATCCATGAAACACCAAGCCCACATGTGCCCAGCACACCCGCAAATGATTTCATTTTATGGCCTTGCAGCCCGAGCAATAAAAACATTGCCAATGGAATCAGTACTATAAATAAGGTATAACTAAAATCAACCATATCTTGTGATGTTATATTTTTAACATTAAATTTCTTTTAATACTTCATTTTGTCTGCTTCTTCAACATTAATTGACTTAAAGTTCCTGTAAATGTTGATGATGATTGCAATAGCTACAGCAGCTTCAGCAGCAGCAACAGCTATTATAAATAGGCTGAAAAAATGTCCCTCAAGCCTGTCAGGATAGAGATATTTGTTAAAAGCAACAAAATTTATATTGACAGAGTTAAGGATAAGTTCTACTGACATCAGTATTGTGATAAGGTTCCTGCGGGTAAGAAAACCATAAACCCCGATAAAGAACATTATTGTACTAAGGATTAAAAAATAGTTTAAAGAAATTCCTTCGTTCATAGTATTAATTTTTTACTTTTTTTGCAATAACAATAGATGCGACCATAGCTGCCAACAGCAATATGGATATCACTTCAAACGGAAGAATAAATCCATTCTGTCCGTAATTCAAGAGATCTTTCCCGATAATATTCATATTCACTTCACGTGCAGCAATTGTAGTTGCTGAAAATTTATAATCGAGAATCGTAACTATACAAAGAGTAGCGCCTGCGAGAGAAGCAAGTGCCGAAAACAACGCTTTCTGCGGTTTTATTAGTTCAAATCTTTCACTGATATGACTTGTTAAAAGGATAGAGAATATTATCAGCACTACAATACCGCCTGCATACAATGTTAACTGAACTGCTGCCAAAAACTGGTAATTCAGCATGAAATATAAGCCTGATGTTGCAACCAGAACAAACAAAAGAAATGTCGCTGCTCTAAGGATCTTTCTGCTGGTAACAGTGAGTATCGAAAAAACAACGATAACCGCTGCAAACAAGTAGAACATAAATTGATTTCCGCTCATTATTCCACTCCTTTCATTAATGTTGAACCTTCTTTATTTAATATTTTATTAAGTTTTCGCCTGTCGAAAACTGCATGCTCAAATTCCTGTGAGAATGCCAATGCCTGTGAAGGGCATGTTTTGACACATAATGCACAAAAGGTGCACATGCCTAACCTATAAATATGTTTGTCAAGCGCTCTTTTTTTCTTCCCGTCTTCTCCGACATTCATTACAGATATCACTTCAATTGTCCCGTTCGGGCAATTCATTTCGCATATTCCGCAACCAGTGCATTTATGCTGATTGTTTTCATTATGCGGCATGATAAGTTCACCCTTAAAACGGTCAAACATTACTAGTTTCTTTTTCCCTTTTCTTTTGCGGTTTTCAGGATATTGCTGTGTGACAATCGCACGGGGCGAAAAGAAATATTTTCCAGTTACACTCATCCCCTTAAGCAGGGAGAAGATAGCTTTGAAAATGCCTGTTATATAATTAATAATACTTTTCATAATTTAAAAATGCCAACCCATTAATACGATAAATGCCATAATAATTATATTGATAAGATTGATGGGCAATAAATATTTCCATTCAAGAGTAAGAAGCTGGTCGATACGCAAACGTGGGAATGTCCATTTAAACAACATAATGATCCAGATGATGACAAATGTTTTTCCAATGTACCAGATAAACGGGGGAATATAATCCATGATTCCGTTGAAACCGGTACATCCGGAAATGTGGAAAGGCATCCAACCGCCCCAGAAAATAGTTGCCGCAATAGATGCCACAATAAACATATTAATAAATTCAGAAAGATAAAATAAAGCAAATTTAATCCCTGAATATTCTGTGTGATAACCAGCAGTTAATTCTGATTCTGCTTCTGCAAGATCGAAAGGACCTCTGTTGGTTTCAGCAGTTCCAGCAATTAAGTATATTACAAATGCTATTATTGCGGGAATATGCCCGGTGAAAATAAACCAGCCATTTGCTTGTTTTTCGACTATAGTTGATAACTGCATGCTCCCTGCCAAAACACACATGGTAATGAGAGACAATCCTACAGATAATTCGTAACTTACTATCTGTGCACCGCTACGCATGGCACCGATTAAGGAATATTTATTGTTGCTTGACCAGCCTGCAAGCAGTACACCTATCACACCCATGGAGGATACTGCCATCATATAAAATACGCCTATATTGAAATCGATAGCATGCAATCCTTTTGCAAAAGGTATTGCTGCCATTACCATGAAATTTACAATGATTACAATAAAAGGCGCAAGGTTGAATAAGAATTTATCTGCTTTCTTGATCGAGACCAGTTCCTTCATAAGCAGTTTGACAAGGTCGGCAACCGTTTGAATAAATCCATATGGGCCAACCCTGTTAGGACCGATACGGTTTTGAATAAAAGCGCAAACTTTCCTTTCAGCATATACAAGGAAAAGCCCGATCACTGCATAAAATAAAAGTATGGCAACGCCAATAATGATCATTTCCCACATCATCGCCCAGAATGGAGTGCAATAATCATACAGTACATAATCCAACCACTTGTCAAAGGAAGTAAGATCGTAAATGTTAAAACTAAACTTCATATATTTTGTTAGTTTAAAATATTTAAACTTTTATTATCTGTCAATATCAGGTATTACAAGGTCCATAGAACCGCTTATAGCAATAAGGTCTGCTATCTTAAACCCGGATGCCAGCGGATTCATAACTGCAAGATTTGAGAAACAAGGTGTGCGCAATTTTACCCTGTATGGATATTTTTCTCCTTTACTGATAATAAATACTCCAAGTTCTCCTCTTGAAGTTTCCACTCTCTGATAATATTCGCCTTCGGGCAATTTGATCACAGGCTTCATTTTAGCTGTAAAATCGCCTTCGGGAATATTGTCAACAAGCTGTTCCAAAATCTTCATCGATTCCCGCATTTCAAACATTCTTGCCTGGTATCTGTGAAAAGTATCGCCTTCGGTATATAGTATTTCTTTAAAATCAGCTTTGTCATATACACCATAAGGATGATGCTTCCTTACATCGCAGGCAAAACCGGAAGCTCTTCCCGTTGGGCCAGTAATACCGTAATTAATAGCATCTTCAAGCGAAAGAATTCCTACTCCTTTTGTTCTTTGCTGCAAGATAACATTACCTGTAAGTATGCTGTCGTATTCAGGAAGTTTTTTCCTAAAATATTTAATGAATTCTTTTATCCTTTTTTGAAAATTAGGATGAATATCCCACATTAGTCCACCAGGAGTATTGTAACTGACAAGAAGACGTCCGCCACATGTTTCTTCAAAAATATCAAGTATCTTTTCACGGTCGCGCAAACCATAAAAATAACAGGTTTGACCTCCCATATCCATGCCGAAAGAACACCACCATAACTGGTGCGAAGCCAACCTTGTCAATTCGTCCAAAATTGTTCTTATATACTTTACTCTTTCAGGAACTTCAATACCAAGTGCATTTTCAACACAAAGGCAAACAGCTTCGTTGTTCATGTGTGCCGACAGGTAATCCATTCTGTCGGTAAGATGGATAATTTGCGGATAAGTCATGCTTTCGCACATCTTCTCAATGCCGCGGTGAATATATCCAATGTGAGGTTGAAGGCTTTTGACTATTTCGCCCTGCAATGATACAACAAGTCGCAATACTCCATGAGTAGAGGGGTGCTGCGGTCCCATGTTGATAATATATTCCTGCTGTTCAATATCTACAACCGGAGAAGTTTCTTCGAGCATATTATTTTTCAATTATGGTTACATCGTCAACATAGTCTTTCCTTAAAGGATATCCCCAAGATTCGTCAAGAAAGAATCTCCTGAGGTCGGGATGGTTTCTAAATTTTATTCCGAACATATCATAAATTTCTCTTTCCTCATACTCGGCAGCTTTCCATAAATCATATACGCTGTCGATAACAGGATTTTCCCTGTTGGTTATTTTTACTTTTAATACTATATAATGCTTGTATTTAACAGATTCGAGGTGATAAACCACGCCTAAACTGTCGCCGTAATCAACACCTGACTGACAAAACATATAGTCGAAATCTGTTTCAGGATTTTCTTTCAATTGTTTTGCAAGTTCATGGATTTTGCCGGGAATAACAGTAACTTCAAGATACTGTTTCCCATCCACAACTTCAGCATTAGGAACAATCGACAGAACTTTTTCTTTTAATTTAGCATTATCCATTTATCTAAAATTTGAGATTAAAAATATTCCTTTACCGGATCCCTTTTAACCATTACCGATTCAGTTTCAATTTTCCTTTGCAGCTGCATCATACCATAGAATAAAGCTTCAGGTCTTGGAGGGCATCCGGGAATATATACATCAACAGGAATAATATGTTCAACACCACGGACCACGCTGTATGAATTGGCAAAGAATGGTCCGCCCGAAATAGCACAGGCTCCCATAGCAACAACATATTTTGGATCGGGCATTTGGTCATATAACCGCTTGAGTACAGGCGCCATTTTATAAACAATAGTACCGGCAACAATTATAACATCCGACTGACGGGGACTGGCCCTGTATACCTCAAAGCCGAATCTTGCCATATCGTGACGTGATCCGCCGAAAGCCATCATTTCAATACCGCAGCAACTGGTAGCAAATGTAAGAGGCCATAATGAATTTTTTCGCCCCCAGTTGACTATCCCGTCAACAGTTGTAAGTAATATATTACCTCCGTGTTTTTTAAAGAGTTCTAACGTTTCATTGTCTTTGAACTCTTCATATTTCATTGATTTTATTCCCATATCAGCGCATGTTTTTTCCAGGCATACAACAGACCCAGACCCAGAATAACGAAAAATATGATTATTTCAACAAATGCAACCATGCCTACTTCCTTCATAACCACAGCCCATGGAAAAACAAAAACCGTTTCAACATCGAACACAAGGAAAAGAATGGCAAACAGGTAATAGCCTATATTGAACTGAAGCCATGTAAGACCTTTTGATGGGATACCGCACTCATAGGCTTCAGACTTTTGTGGGTTCATGGATTTTGGAGGAACAAGTCCTGAAAATATCAGTACCACTCCTACAAAAATTACTCCTACAAGGAAGAATAATATCAACGACTGGCTGTTCATTATGTTAGTTATTTTTGTTATTAATAAATTAAAAACTATCTTATAATAATCAGGTAAAGTTGGGGCAAAAATATAAATAAAATGATACAATCAATCAGTTTGAAAATAAAAATTTATTACCAGAAATACTGATAAAAATAGAAATGTACAAAACAGTTATAAAATGAGAAATATTAAATAATCGATAAAGTTATTTTTTTATTAAAATAAGCGCTTATTGCTAAAGGATAAAAGATAACTATGCAGCAGTTGAGAATGTGCTGGAATTAGCAATCTTTTTGAAGGTAATAAACGAATAAAAGAGTTTAAGTGAAGAAAAAAATAAAGAAATACCAATTCCCACGTAAGATATGGAAAGAATTAACGAGTCAATAAAGTTGTATTTTTTTATGTAAAGAGCAAGAGTGAAAATAAAAGCGGTAATAAAATAACTTTTAATACTGGAAAAAGAAAACAAACACGGCTTATCGGAATTAAGGCGTATAATCCTGTTTGTGTAATTATTAAAAACTTTGAAAAAAATAACCAGGAATAAAAATAAACCGATTATAAAACTTATCAGTAAATGGAACAGGATATGATGTGAATTATCGAAAATATAATTCATACCCAAATTGATTGCAATATAAGCTATACTTACCCACACAATTCCAGCAACCAATAGAAGTAACTTCTTTGGAATCCCCGGCTTGTAAGAATTCAATATTTCATTCATTCAATTTCTCCGCTTTCTTACAATGCAAATTTCATAATAATTAATGCTGTTTTTTAATTAAAGTAAAACAGTTATTAACACTTTTTTTAACAATAAATAAAAGGAAATGAATGGAAAGGAAGAAGGAATAAAATAAGATTAAAATAAATTCTTACTTACGCTTCTTGGAAAAATAAGCTACTTTTTCTAATGATGTTATCATATCATATTCTTCAAGAAAAACATCTTCATCTTTAATATGTAAAGGAACTGTAGTAAAATTTAAAATTCCTTTAATGCCTGATTTTACCAGTGTATCGGCTACAGAAACAGCCTGATCGGCTGGTACTGAAATAATGCCAATTGATATTTTTTCTTCTTTCAAAATTTTGGGTAATTCATCCTGGTGATGACAATTTACACCTGAAACTTCTTTATTTACTTTTTCAGGGTTAATATCGAATGCAGCAACAACTTTAAGATTAGTATTATTCTTATTCAGATAGCGCATGACAGCTCTTCCCAAATTCCCGACCCCGATAAGCACAACTTTTTGTCCTTCTTTGGTGTCGATAATTTCTCCTATCAAATGAATAAGTTTTTTTATGTCATATCCTTTTCTCTGCGAACCTGAATAACCAATCAGCATTAGGTCTCTTCTTACCTGCACAGGAGTCAGATGAAGCATAACTGCTATTTCATGCGAGAAGATATTTTGTTTTTCCTCACAATATGTTTTATTCAGTGTCCTTCTGTACTGGCTTAATCTTTCAACTGTTTTTTCCGGTAAAACGTTCATAACTTTAATTCATAATTTTATACAAAAATATTATGTTTATCTAATGCTGATTTTTTGATTTTTTCTTTCAGGAAAAATGTAGCTTTTGCCAAATTAAGCAATGCTTCTTCAGAAAGTTTTTCCTCAAATTCCCATTCATAACCTTTAATGTGAATCAGGTAAGTTTCTGGATATTTGCCATATATTTTTCTGCACAGATCAAGCACAAAAGCAGGGGATACTGCGTGCATAGTAAATTCAATGGACGATTCATCAGGGTTCACTTTAGTGAAAATAAAGTCTTCAATTTCTTCAACAGAAGCATCAGCAAAAATTACGATATCTGATTTTGAAATGCGCTCTGAATCCTCAATATTTAACTGGTAATTGTAATCTACATCAACATTTGTGATATGCTCATCCTTTACCCATTGTTCAATGTTCTCC
>JBEKEO010000128.1:0-8919 GCA_050013795.1 Bacteroidales bacterium | reverse complement strand
AGACAGATAAATATTATTACAAACATCAACAAGAAAAGCTGTAGGCGAAACATCCGGGCATCCATAGCCAGTGCCAAAAACTGATGTCCATGAGCTAGGACATGAATTTCCAGTTCCAAATGTTGTTGACCAAACCAGCGTGCTCAGGTCTGGAGTAATCTTACTGATAAATTGTCCTCCGTGAGGTTTATTCCAGGCTGCATTATATATAAAGATGTTGCTGATATCTGAAGTCTGTCCGAAAACAAATATGTTACCCGGTTTATCTTTCTCAATTAGGTATGACTGATCATAAGCAGGAGAACCGTAATAAGTTGATCTCATTAAAGTGCTTCCATCCTGGCTGATCTCAGAAATAAATCCATCGGATCTGCCTCCCATATAAGAAGTATGCAATGTACCGCTAGTTACTGGGAAATTAATGGAAGTTGTCCCGCCCGTAACATATACATTATTGTTAGCATCAAGAACCATTGCATATGCTGCATCAGTTCCGCTGCCGCCAATATATGAACTCCATATCATATGTGAAAGAGTGGCATCCATTTTAAATACTACACCATCCTGTCCTCCGCCGGAAGTAGTTTGAAATGCTCCCGCGGTTACCGGAAAATCTGTTGATTTTGTAGTTGAAGTAACATACACATTATCATTGGCATCAATTAAAACTTCACCACGGGCGCCATCTGCGTAATTGATCGAAAGCGGAGAAGGATAGTTCAATCCGTCGTTCCCTGATCCACCGACATATGTGGATGCAAGCAAATGCGTTCCATCAGCACTAAGCTTAGCAACGAAAATATCAATACCATGTGCAAACTTTAAAACATAATCATAAACGATAGAATCACCTCCGTGAAATGTCTGTCCAAAAGTTCCTGCTGTAATGGGGAAATCAGATGATCCTGTTGTTCCATAAATGACAAGTTCGTTGGCATTATCAATAATCATACTATGCGGAAGATCTTCACCTGAGCCTCCTAAATATGTAGCAAACAAACGATGCATTCCTGAAGAATCGTATTTAATAATAGCAATATCACAGCCGGCATAACCGCCATAACCTGTGCCACCGGCAAATGTAGTCTGATAAGCACCAACAGAGACAGGATAACCGGTTCCGAAAGCTATACCGCCGGAATAAACATTTCCCCTGTCATCAAAAGTAGCTGTGAAACCCCAGTTATCCACAGTAGAGCCCGAATATGTGGAAAAAATAAGAACAGGATCAATGACCACATCTTTTTTTCTATCATATCCATCAGGGAAAACAAATGTGAGGATATTATCTGTAAGCTTGAATTTGCAAGGAATTTCAACCTTAACAGAACCTTTCATTTGGTATGCTTCAGGACTAAGCTCGGTAACTTCGTTAACTGAAGTCTTTACAATAAGGTTGCCATTGCTAAGCATCACTTTATCGGCGCCTACGTATTGAAACTTTATATCGGCAACATCAGCGCCGGGATGAAGTTTGATATCATATTTTAGATGAGAATCGCTTTCATAAATATTCAAATCAGTATTTGTATAAAGCCCTTTGTATGCAACAGCAGCATATGAATTAACTTTCGATGCCCACTTGCGTTTATCGTTACCGGTAAAATAATTGTAGTATCCTTCGAAAGGTGCGGAAGCTGAGACTTTAACATCCTGTTTTGCATTAAGAAAATTTATCTTGTAAGCATGCCATTTGATATTATAATCATCAGAAGTAAGTTTAGGGCGTTCATCTATTGGCACATGTTTAAAAGCAAGTATCTTATCAATCGCTTTCATATCTTTAAAAGCAAACGTAAAGCAGTTCTTTTCAAGGAAGAGAGTTCCCCCATTGATTTCAGCCTTATAAAGAACTTTGGCATCCCACTGGTTTTTGTTCTCAATAAACTCTATGTTTTCAGAAGAAGCCTGGCGATTTTGGGCAATAACAGACACATACATACAGCAAATAAACTGCATGATTAAAGTTATAGAGAATATTTTTTTAAAAGAGAAACTCAACATGAGAAAGATTCTATATACAAAGATAAGGTTTTATGCAAAAAGTTGCCTCATTTAACAACATTTTTAATTTGAATGCAGTACTGCTTTATAAAAATCCTTCTATTTATTAACAAAAGCGCCTCTGTAACATTGTTTAATTAGTCGTTTTTAAGAACTATCATAATTTTAATAATTTTCATTTACTCTGTGTATCTTTGCGGAAATTAATGTAAATTATTCAGCTTAAGTATCGTCAGTTTATTATATGTCGAATTTTAAAAAAATATTATTGTTGTCATTTTGGTCGGGTTTATTATTGATAGTGGTATATATTTCTATTCCGTACATAATGAGCCCTGTGTATGATTTTCCCTCAACCAAAGTTTTTGCAGGTGATAGTATTTATAATCCATATAAAAATGCTAATCCTAAGAACTGGCTTAAAGCAAATTTTCATTGCCATTCCAATACATGGGGCTTATTAACCAATGGCAGGGCAAAAGGAAATTCAATAAAGAACATCGTTCTCCGCTACCAGTCCCTGGGATACAATATTATATGCATCTCCAATTACGACCGCATTTCCTTAGATAACGACCCGCCACATTTATATGTCAGGGCCTACGAGCATGCTTTGGGGACACTTCATTATCATCACCTGGTATTTGGCGCCGACCATGTTTCATGGCTTGATTTCCTCACTTACGAAAGCCTTTCCAACAAGCAGTTCATGTTAAACCATTTATCCGAAACTTCCCTGCTCACCGTTATTGCCCACCCCAAGCTCACGCTTGCCTATGCCCCCGAAGAATTCAAGTATTTATGCAATTACCATGTCATGGAAGTGTTCAATAACTTCCGTTTTTCAATCGAGCATTGGGATACTGCTCTTTCAACCGGTCATGCTGTTTTTTGCCTTGCCGACGACGATTGCCATGATATTAATGACCCTCAGCTTATGCAGAGGTGTTTTAACATGGTCAATACCGCCGACAGGTCAGAAATCGGTATTGTTAATGCATTGAAATCAGGCAGTTCTTATGGTGTTGATTTCAATATGCGCGACGGTGAAACATTCGATGATAAGATCGCCGATGCTAAAAGGCTGAAGACCGTTAAAAGCGTTAGCGTGCATAATAATATCCTGACGGTTACCTACCCGGAAAAGGTTGAGGAGATCAGATTTATAGGGCAGAATGGAGCGATTAAGGACACTGTGAAGAATAGCGATTCGGCTTCGTATATAATAAAGCCAACAGATACCTATATAAGGACAGTGATTACTGTAAAAGATCAGGGTAAGTTGTATCTTAATCCAATGATACGTTATAACGGTAAAACTCTGCCATATTATATGGCAACAGCGAATGTAATGAAGACTGTTTTGAACCGTGCGATAGTAATATTGATAACGTTGATTATCTCTTTTTTTATCGTCTGGAGAATTACAAGAATCTTGAAAAAAGCCCGAAAAAGGAAATTAGCATAGTCAGTTTTCACTGACAAAGCTTAATTGTAAATTTCTATTGTTTTGCTGTCAGTTATGTTTGAAGCATTGCCGCTAACAACATTCCATTTCTTCATATCAAAAATGCTTCCGGACTGCAGGAAACCAACCCTGATATCATTAATTACAATAGGGTCATTATCTTTAATGTTGTCGTAATTAGAATAGCTGGTCTCTGATGTATTAACAACTGTAACCATTTCTGAACCGATTACTTCAAATACATCATCATGGTCAATGACAATGGCGGTATCTTCGCCAAGACCGATACCTTTTGTACTCATACCTGAACAAAGAAACTGGGTAAGCCGTCCCAAACGACCACGGTTTACAAAATGAGTGTCAATAGTGATATTTTTAATAAAGCCAAATCCCCTGCTATGGTGAATGGCGCCTTTACGCAGCCCCCGATCATCGCCATCAAAAATAATGGGATCGCATGCTGCGGCAGCGCCGGCGCTTGTCCCTGCAATAGTGGCTCCTTTTGAAAAACGTTCTTTTATCTTTTCAAACAGGAAAGTATCAAGAAAAACATTTACCAATCTGAACTGGTCACCACCGGTAAAGAAAATAAGGTCGGCCTGCATCACTTGCTCAATGTATTCAATCTTATCGGTTTCGCTTTTCTCCCTGATATCGAAAGTGAAAAACTTTTCAACACCAATATCTTTGAATGCCCTGACATAATCTTCAGCCAGGCCTTTAGGGTATTCGGATGCAGTGGGAATAATAACAGCAGTTTTAGCGTTATTCAATGCGACGACTTTTTTTAATACAACTTTATCAGTTTTTCTGTCTTCGGCGCCACCTATCAAAACAAGGTATCCTCTATGGTCAGTATTGGTTACAGAATAATCAAATGTATTCATGCTTTCCTGCTTTTTGTTTTTTCTGGTAAAACCCCATTTCCCAAATAACCTAAATCGTTTGTTTTCGGGAAAAACAGAGAACACACAAAAATAATTCATGAAGGAACCGAACAGCAGGTTTTTTAAATTAAATATTAACATATTAGCGTTGATAAACTGATTTGAATGATGTACGTGAAAGAATCGAATAATAAAGCTTTACAAAATTACGACAAGAATTTTACAATACTAATTGAATTGTTTTATTTGTGCAATAATTTCTTCTGGTTTTGCTGAAAGAATTACAATTAATTTCCCTTTTATGCCTAAACTTAATGCTGTTTTTATAGCTTCACTATGGTCGATTATTACTTTAATATTTTCCTCTTTGAATCCTTTTGCAATAGCGCCTTGTTTGAGTAATTCTGTAATTTTTCCTTTTTCTCTTCCCCGGTCATCAATGCCTTCGTAAAAAATAACACGGCTGTATGTTTCAGCAGCCAATGCTCCTAGATTCATGATCTCTTCATCACTTCTGTCTCCGGCGGCATCCATAACCCCGATCTTTTCTTCAGGGAAATTTGTAAGGAATTCTTTTAACCCTTCAAAGTTGATACTGTTATGTGCGTTATCCAATAATACTTTGAAATCCTTCACAGCTATCATATTCATCCTGCCCGGAAGGTAATCAAGAGAAGGAGAAAACTCACTCAGGTATTTAGTGATATTCTCCGATGCAATTCCATAAGCCGCCATAGCTGCCGTTGCAGCAAGTATCTCATCGTACATGAATTTGGCTTTATTGCAAAATGTCAAAGGAACATTAACAAGGTCGATTATCTTTTCAGCTTTTGTTTTTTTATAAAGATACACAGCATCATCCTTAATATTTACTGCAAGTCCGCCTTTTAAGATATGTGCTGAAACTTCTTTATTAGTTACATCTTTTGAAAACAGAACGAGCTTACTGTAAATGCGGTTCTTCATATCATGCACCAGCTCATTATCTGCATTCAGTATGCTGTAACCTTCTTCATACACCTCTTCTGCCACAACAGATTTAGCATAAGCAAGGTCTTCAATGTATTTAATGTCATCAACACCCACATGGTCATCGTGAAGGTTAAGAACAATTCCTATATCAGCAAATTTATAACCTATACCACGCCTGAGTATTCCTTCCCTTGATGTTTCAAGTATAGCGCAATCAATAGTGGAGTCTTTTAAAACAAGTGAAGCTTTATCAGGATAGGTCATATCGCCTTTCATCAGGCATCTGCCATTAATAAAAAGTCCGTCCGATGTTGTCATTCCCGTGGTATATCCTTCTTTCTGCAGGCAGTAATTCAGCAATGTGGCGGTAATAGTTTTTCCTGCAGTTCCAGTAATGGAGAAGATAGGCACCCGTGTATTGTTCTTTTCAGGGAAAAGCATATCCACAAGGTTCTTCGCAACATTATGCCCTTTACCATAAGTAGGATTTAAGTGCATGCGGAAGTCGGGTGCTGCATTCACTTCCAGCACCACTCCACCGTTCTCATTTATAGGTGTAGCTATGTCGGGAGCAATAAAATCAACCCCTGCAACATTCAATCCTATAGTTTGTGCTGCCCTTTCAGCAAGGAAAATATTGAAAGGATGAACCATAGCGGTAACATCGCTTGCAGAGCCTCCCAGTTTCATATTGCCTGAATTCTCCAAATACAGTATTTCATCTTTTGGAAGAACCGAAGCGTAAGTGTAATGATGTATGGCAAGCAACTTTTCAGTTAATTCATCCGATTTGAATTTTGTAAGTTTTCCTTTATCGCCGTATTGTCTCTCGGGTTCAGCATTTAACTTATCAATGAGTTGCTGGATACTTAAAGCACCGTCGCCTTTAATGAAAGCAGGTGTAAGCTCGGTTGCAGCAACAAATTTATAATCTATTACCAATAGCCTGAACGATTTCCCTTCTATATGCTGCTGTGCAAGCACAAGTTCATCATACTCCTTTGCCAGTGTGAATGCCAGTTTAATATCGTCTTCTGTTTTTAGATTCAGTAAAAGGTTCTTGCCGAGGTAACCTTCGCAGGGCTTTACCACTATAGGCTTTTGTATCCTTTTACTGAAAGCAATGATGTCTTCAATTTGTTCGCTGCGTATGGTTTCGGGTACGGGAATGCCGGCATCTTCAAGCATTACCGAAGTGAGGTATTTGTTATCTGCCGTTTCAACAGCTATCAGACTGGTGTCGGAAGTAATGGTGGCGCGTATCCTTTTATGGTATTTGCCCGTGCCAAGCTGCACAAGGTTATAAGTATCAAGGCGTATCCAGGGTATCTTTCTTTTGTCGGCTTCGTTCACTATGGCCTGCGTACTGGGCCCGAACAAGCGCTTTTCTCTTATGTCGATCAGATTATCAACAACTTCTTTAATATTGAAATCCGTATTCAGCAGCAGCGAATTGATAAAGTTAACACCAGCTTTGCCTGCATACACGCCTGCCACTTCATCAAAATAGCGGAAGATAATGTTATACACGCCTTCTTCCATTGTGCCGCGTGTTTTGCCATAACCCACATCCATGCCTGCCAGCGTTTGCAGTTCAATGGCAACATGCTCCAGCACATGACCAAGCAATGTTCCTTCGTTAACCCTTAACAGGAAACCGCCTTCCTTGCCCACAGAACAATGATGCTGATATAAAGTAGGTATTGCAGTCTGCAGCTTCTCGGGAAAGCCTGCAATTTTATTGGTGAATACTTCGTTATACTCCCCAAGGTTAAGGCGTATCAATACTATAGGGCCTGCGCTGAAATAATTAGCCCCATGCATTACCTGTATCTTATCCACTTTAAGCGGACCTTCGGCAATAGTGTATGTGTTGTATTCGTTTAATGTTTTTTGCATTGAGCGGTTTGTTAGTTATGAGTTGGGAGTTCTTAGTACATGTTTATTCTGCCATTGAAGCATAGCTAAAGGAAGTTGGCAGTAGATATTAATCTATTTTAAACTTCCTACTTACATCTATAACTCTAGAAGCGATATCCGTACTCCAACCATCTTTTGATAAGTCGTCAATATCCTTTATATTATTGATGTTTTTAAATATAATAATAAGTAAAACAAAGAAAACAGGACTGCCAGTCCAAGGACTTTTTGATTCACGAAAAAGTGCTAAAAAAAGTTTATATGAATATTCTTTCGCTTCAGAAAGAATTTGGTTAAATCCAGAAATTGTTTTAACTTTTAATGTATTGCAATGATGTATTATCTCAGAAGAGTAATTTTCTTTCCATGTGTCAATACCAACACCAAAACCTGCTTTTTTTGCATTTTCAGTTATTTGCTTTATTAATTCTGACTTATTAAAGTATTCTTTTAAAGTAAGTAAATTTAATTCCTCTAAAATTTCTACTGTTTCAGCACTATTTTTAAAATGACCTTGCGAAATTTTATTAATTAATTCATGATGTTCATCTCTGACATTTATAAACTGTTCATCAGCTAATTCAAACAAACCTGCAAGTCTAAAAAGTTTTCTTTGTAAAACACTAGGAATCTCAAAATTCTTCTTATATTCAAGTTCATGTGAAATAGAAGCCCAAGAATGCTGTAATACAGTTCTAATTTGAATCTCAACACTTAAATTTGAGTATTTTTTCCACTCTGGTAAAGAATTTCTTTTTTCGGATAATTTGCATACATAGTGGACTGATTGGTATCCAAATTCATTTGCCTTTAATAGCTTTCCTTTATCTATTGAATTATCTTCGTCAATTAAAAATTCTTTTTTTATAATTTCTATTACTTTATCTAATTCATCCTGATAATATAAAATGATCCTTGCACCAACTATATCAGTCATTTCTTCAATTGGGTTAGTGTATTTAAGCTCTTTCCTTAATATTTTTTCTTTGAAGCCTTCAAGAGTTTTAGTCCTTGATTCAATTAAATGATAATTAATATGATTTTCATCAATAATTGAAGTAATAAGTCCCTTGATTCTTTCATTGAAGTCTTCATATATAGGTCTTATTGATTGGTACTTCTCAATATATTTTTCCATAAGTTATATTATATATAATTACTATCAACTTTCTTATTGCAACATTTTTTATTTCTTCCAGCAAAGTTAAATAAAAATCCCTTTCCTTAATTGTAGGGAAAAGAATAGAATAAAGAAACAACGCCCCCCATTTTCCCATTCAGCGTGTTTTATAAGCATTTCCTTATAGGTATTTCCTCTTTACCATTGCTTATCGGTCCGATGACGATGGTTATTTAACCGAAGACGATGGTCAACTGCCATAAGATGATTGTCATTTGCCATAAGACGATTGTCATCTGCTATAAGACGATTGTCATCTGCCATAAGACGATTGTCATCTGCCATAAGACGATTGTCATTTGCTATAAGACGATTGTCATCTGCCATAAGACGATTGTCATTTGCTATAAGACGATTGTCATTTGCCATAAGACGATGGTCATCTGCTATAAGACGATTGTCATTTGCCATAAGACGATTGTCATTTGCCATAAGACGATTGTCATTTGCTATAAGACGATTGTCATCTGCCATAAGACGATTGTCAT
>JBEKEO010000127.1:0-8923 GCA_050013795.1 Bacteroidales bacterium | reverse complement strand
TCAGGAAGATGTGCAGTCGATTGCGGTTACTTCATACCAGGGCGGACATATTGAATTCTTTAAATACATGTATGACCTGCTGAAAGAAAAAGGTTGCAGTCATATTAAAATCTTTGGCGGAGGCGGAGGCGTAATTCTCCCTGACGAAATTGAAGAACTTCATGCATATGGTATTACTAGAATCTATTCTCCTGACGACGGAAGAACGATGGGTTTGCAGGGCATGATCAATGATGTGATGGAAAAATCGGACTATCCTGTTGGAAAGGACGTGAAGGTTGATTTGAAAAATATTGAAAAGCAGGATTATAATGCTATTGCAAAGCTTATTTCTGCAGTTGAGAATTTCCCTGAACAGGTTGAGAAAACCATTTCAACTATCAGTGAAAAAGCAAAGAAGAAAAATATTCCTGTATTAGGAATTACAGGCACCGGTGGTTCCGGGAAATCTTCTCTCGAAGATGAATTTATAAGAAGGTTCTTGATTGATTTCCCCAATAAGAAAATTGCCGTTGTTTGTGTTGATCCTTCGAAACGCAAGACAGGAGGAGCTTTGCTGGGAGACAGGATAAGGATGAATTCCATCAGCAATGCCAATGTTTATGTTCGTTCAATGGCTACAAGGCAGTCGAACCTTGCATTGTCGAAGTTCGTGAAGGATGCATTAAATATAATGAAGGTTGCAAATTTCGACCTCATTGTTTTGGAAACATCCGGTATTGGTCAGTCTGATACCGAAATTGTGGATCACAGCAATCTTACATTGTATGTAATGACACCAGAATATGGAGCGGCATCACAGTTAGAGAAAATCGACATGCTCGATTTTGCTGATGTAATTGCATTAAATAAATTCGACAAGCGCGGAGGTATGGATGCCCTGCGGGATGTGAAGAAACAATACCAGCGCAATCATCAATTATTTGATAAAGATGCTGAATCCATGCCTGTTTTTGGCACCATAGCTTCACAATTCAACGACCCAGGCGTTAACCAATTATATCGCACTATCATTGATAAGGTAAATGAAAAGATGAATACTAAATGGGAATCATCAATGAAACTTACCGGTGAAATTCCCGAAAAAATATTTATCATACCTCCTCACAGAACCCGCTACCTTTCTGAAATTGCAGACACGGTAAGGAGCTACAATAAGTGGGCTGATGATCAGTCGGAGATTGCACAAAAGCTTTACAGCCTTAAATGTAGCATAGAAGAGCTTAAAAAACATAAGAAAACTGAAGAAGCGGCAAGCCTTGAAACCTTGTATACAGAACTTGAACTGAACCTCGACGGACAGAATAAAAAGATACTTGATACCTGGGAAAAAAAGACAGATCAATATAAGCAGGAGTTTTATGTTTTTAAGGTAAGGGATAAAGAATTAAAAATAAAGACACATACTGAAACATTATCGCATCTACAGATACCTAAAATATCAACGCCTAAGTACAAAGCTTGGGGAGATATCTTAAAATGGAATTTGAAAGAAAATGTGCCCGGTGAATTTCCTTATGTTGCAGGAGTATTTCCTTTCAAGCGTGAAGGCGAAGACCCTACACGTATGTTTGCAGGCGAAGGCGGCCCTGAAAGGACGAATAAACGCTTTCATTATCTTTCGCATGGACTGCCTGCCAAGAGGCTTTCCACCGCTTTCGATTCAGTAACTCTGTACGGCAATGACCCCGGAACACGTCCTGATATTTATGGAAAGATAGGTAATTCTGGTGTTTCCATTTGTTGTCTTGACGATGCAAAGAAACTATACTCCGGCTTTAATCTTGCCGATCCCATGACATCGGTGTCAATGACTATTAACGGTCCTGCCCCTATGATGGTGGGGTACTTTATGAATACTGCCATTGATCAACAATGCGAACTGTATATCAAAAAACATGGGCTGGTTGAAGATGTGGAGAAAAAGATAGCTGCTTATTTTAAAGAAAAAGGAACAACACGCCCTTTTTATCAGGGAGATTTACCTGAAAATAATAATGGTCTTGGATTGATGCTTCTAGGCATTACAGGTGATAAAGTTCTTCCGAAAGAAGTGTATGAAAAAATAAAAGCAGAGACCATTTGCTCTGTCCGTGGCACAGTACAAGCTGATATACTTAAGGAAGATCAGGGACAGAATACTTGCATTTTCTCTACTGATTTTTCATTGAAGCTGATGGGTGATGTGCAGGAATATTTCATTAATAATAATGTGCGTAATTTTTATTCTGTTTCCATTTCCGGTTACCATATAGCCGAAGCTGGCGCCAATCCTTTATCTCAGCTTGCCTTTACATTGTCGAATGGTTTTACTTATGTGGAATATTACCTGTCGAGGGGAATGGATATAGATAAGTTTGCACCGAATCTGTCTTTCTTTTTCTCTAACGGGATTGATATTGAATTCTCTGTTATTGGTCGTGTAGCACGCGGAATATGGGCAAAGGCAATGAAGAATAAGTATAAGGGTAATTTCCGTTCGCAACAATTGAAGTATCATATCCAAACAAGCGGTCGCTCATTGCATGCTCAGGAAATAGGCTTCAACGATATTCGTACTACTTTGCAGGCGCTTTATGGTATCTTTGATAACTGCAATTCTCTTCACACCAATGCTTATGATGAAGCTATAACCACTCCTACGGAAGAAAGCGTTCGCAGGGCAATGGCCATACAGATGATCATCAATCATGAATTAGGTTTAGCTAAGAATCAAAATCCCTGGCAAGGCTCATTTATCATTGAAGAACTCACCGCCCTTGTTGAAGAAGCTGTGATGATGGAATTTGACAGGCTTACTGAACGTGGCGGTGTGCTTGGCGCAATGGAAACCTGCTACCAGCGCGGCAAGATACAGGAAGAATCATTGTATTATGAAACATTGAAACATACAGGCGAACTGCCAATCATGGGCGTGAATACATTTTTATCTTCAACTGGTTCCCCGACTATTACTCCCGGAGAAGTAATCCGTGCTACTGAAGAAGAAAAGAAGTACCAAATCAATATGCTGAAACAGCTTCACAAAACGCATGCAGATAAAATCCCTGCATTGCTTGAAGACCTTCAGCACGCAGCAGTAAAGAACCTTAATCTTTTTGAAAAACTGATGGAAGTAACAAAATATTGTTCCATCGGGCAGATAACGGATGCTCTTTATAATGTCGGCGGACAGTATAGAAGGAATATGTAATGGTAGTTTGAAGTGTAGAGTTTTAGAATCAAATTATCACTACTTTTGCGCATTATGGAAACAACACGACAAAACAAGGTGGCACGCCTTATTCAAAAAGAGATAAGCGAGATATTCCTGCTGGAAAACAAAAGTCTATTCGCCAATGCAATGGTTACTGTTATGCAAGTGCGAGTAGCTTCTGATCTATCTGTTGCAAAGATATATGTCAGTGTTTTTGCTGCTGCCGGTTTAACTAAAAACGATGTGATAAAGAACATCAACCTCCACACAAAAGATTTTCGACGCAACCTTGGCAACAGAGTTAATAATCAACTTCGCGTTATACCTGAACTGGAATTCTTCCTGGATGACTCCCTGGATTATATCGAGAACATAGAAAATCTGTTAAAGAAATAATATCATATTATCCCAATGCAATACGACCCTATTAAACGCAGTCTTGGTAATATTTTCAATAAATCGCCATTCCTGCGAAAAGTATTTTATCACATGCTTGATCTCTTACTATTAAGAACATGGCATATCAAAAAAGATGTCAGGGAGTGGGCTAAAAGCAGAACTGGAAAAACAGAGATACTCGATGCGGGTTCCGGTTTCGGTCAGTATTCTTATTATTTATCAGGACTTAAATTCAAACCTACTATTACAGGTATTGATGTAAAGGATGAACAAGTTGCCGATTGTAATGGTTTCTTTAAACAGATAGGAAGAACCAATGCAACATTTGCCATTGGCGACCTTACTACTTTCCGTGAAAAAGAAAAATACGACCTAATACTTTGCGTTGATGTGATGGAACACATACTTGAAGATGTAAAGGTCTTTGAGAATTATGCATTTTCATTGAAGCATGGAGCAATGTTACTTGTATCAACTCCCTCCGATCAGGGAGGCTCTAATGTCCATGATCATGAAGACGGCGGAGAATCATTCATTGGCGAACATGTGCGCGATGGGTACAACATTAAAGAGATTGAAGAAAAGCTTTTAAAGTCGGGATTCTCAAAGGTTGATGCACGCTTTGTTTATGGAACACCGGGTAAAATCTCCTGGCGTTTGTCAATGAAATACCCTATTCAAATGCTTGGTGTAAGCAAATTGTTTTTCATCATATTGCCATTTTACTATATCATTACTTTCCCATTTTGTTTGTTGTTAAATTATTTTGATGTCATTGGCAAACACAGCACAGGAACTGGTTTAGTGGTAAAGGCATGGAGGAAATAAGATTTTGCTGATTGCAAAAGATAAATCACAAATAAACAAATCTCTGAACACTTCACTTTACATAGCAAAACGGTATCTCTTCTCAAAGAAATCCCATAATATCATCAATATTATTTCGGGGATTTCGATAATAGGATTTATGGTTGGTACAACAGCGCTTATCATTGTCCTGTCGGTATTCAATGGGTTTGAATCGGTAGTGGTAAAATTATTTAATACTTTCAACCCCGAAATACAAGTCACGGCAAAAGAAGGCAAAACATTTAATATTGCGACACTCCCTGTAGATAAGATTAAGCAGATTCCTGGTGTTGTTTATATGACCGACGCCATAGAAGAAAATGCCCTTATCAAATATAAAGACAAAC
Source organism: Bacteroidales bacterium (assembly GCA_050013795.1). Classification (GTDB taxonomy): domain Bacteria; phylum Bacteroidota; class Bacteroidia; order Bacteroidales; family CG2-30-32-10; genus CAWHOW01. The sequence goes on along the minus strand of JBEKEO010000127.1, from coordinate 4,132 downwards.
AATTCATTGCGACCATCAAGGGAGTAAGCCCTGATTACCAGAAGTTGAGCGGTATAGATACCATGATAGCTGAGGGAAAATTCGTACTGCAGAGAGACAGTAATAATTATGCTGTAGTGGGACAGGGGGTGGCTTATAATCTCGGGATTAAACTGAATGATTACTTAAACCCATTAGAAATTTATGTGCCAAGAAGGGAATCTAATTTCTCTAACCCGCTTGAAGCATTCAATTCAGAGGTTACATTTCCTTCTGGAATATTTTCGGTTCAGCAGGATTATGATATTAAATATGTTATTATTCCTTTACGTTTTGCACGCAAGTTGCTTAATTACGATAATGAAGTTACATCTGAAGAGATAGGACTGGCTCCTAATGCTAACTGGAACAAGATACAGGAACAAATTATAACTATTGCAGGCGACAAATTCTCTGTAAAGAACAGGTTTCAGCAACAGGAATTATTATATAAAATAATGAAATCTGAAAAGTGGGCAATTATCCTTATACTTTCATTTATTCTTCTTATTGCAACTTTCAATGTTATAGGAACGCTTACCATGCTTATACTTGATAAGAAAAAAGATATAGCCATACTCTGGAGTATGGGCGCTGACCGTAAACTTATACGCCGTATCTTTTTCGCTGAGGGTATGATGATTACGTTTGTTGGCGCTCTTTCAGGACTCGCTTTAGGCGCTATTATATGTTGGCTTCAGCAACATTATGGGTTTGTAAGAATGCCCGACAGCGGCTCTTTTGTTATTACAGCATACCCGGTGCACATGCAGGCACTCGACTTCATTTATGTTTTACTTATTGATGTTGTAATAGGAGTTGTTACTTCCTGGTATCCTGTAAGACAGATATCAAAGAGAACAATTGAAAAGGAAAAGAAGTTTTAAGGATTATTCAATTAATTATAAGGAAAAAAAGTTTAATCAAAAGGTTATGCAAGAACCTATTTTATTTTCAAGAATATTAAAACAACTTAAGAATATCGTTGAAAATAACTAATACCATTATACCCAAAATAATAAACATTCCAACCATTTGCACCTTTTCCATAAACGAATCTGAGAACTTTCGTCGTGTAATCATTTCTATAGCGGTAAATATCACATGACCACCGTCTAAAGCAGGAATAGGTAATATATTCATAAATGCAAGTATCATGGAAAGTAATCCTGTTATTGACCAAAACCGATACCAATCCCATTTACCTCCATAGATATGTGCAATACCAATTGGCCCCTGAAGGGATTCTCTTGCATTTTCTTTTCCACTGAATATTCTTCCCATGCCGCGGATATTCGCCCATAAATTGCTTAACGCATCACTTGTTCCGTATGTTAATGCGCTAAAAAATGAATACTCTTTGAAATCATATGGTACCTTACACAATATTCCAATCACGCCTGTTGAATCTACCTGCACATTCTTTGTAAGGGTGTCGTTATTTCTAACTGTTCGCAAGGCGATAGTCTTTCCTTTGCACTTCCATATTTCTTCCCTGAATTTTCCATAAACAGAAGTGTTAATTGTGTCAATCATTAAAAATTTGTCGCCTTTTTTCAATCCGCTTTTTTCTGCAGTTGACCCAGAAATAACACTATCTATCACTGGATGAAAATTTGTAGCATCAATAAAAAAGTCTCGGTTATTGCTTTTATATGTCTTATAAAAATCCTCCGGAACTTTAATATCAATTGTATTTCCGGATCTTTCTACGGTTATAGTTGCACCTAATAAAACATTTATAGATAAAGCATCTTTAAAACGTTTTATTTTTTTATTATTAACCGAAACAATCTTATCCCCCGTTTTAAAACCTATATCTCGGGCGCTTTCATATGCATAAATACCCGATGTTACATTATTATTTGGAAGATATTCTTTTTCCCAATGAAATGTGACAAAAGCAAATATCACAGAACCTAATACCAGGTTCATAAACACACCGGCTACCATTACTATCAATCTCTGCCAAGCCGGTTTTGAACGGAATTCCCAAGGTTGAGGCGGTTGTTTCATTTGCTCCTTGTCCATTGACTCGTCTATCATACCTGCAATTTTGCAATAACCTCCAAAAGGCAGCCATCCAATACCGTATTCCGTATTCTTTGTTTTAAAATGAAAAAGCTTAAATCCCCATGCATCAAAGAAAAGATAGAATTTATCAACCTTTATCCCAAACATACGTGCAGATAAAAAATGCCCGAGTTCATGGAGAAGTATTAATATTGAAAGACCCAATATCAGTTGGGCGGCCATTATCAATCCGGTCATATATATTTTATTTTGAAGGTTTTGATTTTCTTTTGATTAAAGTTGGGGCTGCAAAATAAGTAATTTATTTGTTATGATATTTAACTTGATGTTAAGCTGGTGATAAATATTACCCGAATAAAATGCGCTGAGCATACAAGCGGGTTTCTTTATCAGTTGAAATGTAATCTTCAAGTGCAGGTTTTTCAATAAAGCTGATCTTCTCCATGCATTGCTCAATTAAAGCAGGCATTTCGAGGAAGGCAATTTTATCCTGCAAAAAAGCATTCACCACTTCTTCGTTTGCAGCATTCATAATGCAGGGCATGTTCCCCCCTTTCCTCAAAGCCTCATAAGCAAGTGCGATGTTACGGAAAATGGCTTTATCGGGTTGTTCGAAAGTCAATTGAGGATAATCAGCAAAGTTAAATCGGTTGAAATCGGATTTCAATCTTACAGGATACCCTAAGGCATATTGAATGGGAAGTTTCATATCAGGGAGCCCCATTTGTGCTTTCATACTCCCATCAGCAAATTGTACAATGGAATGAATGATTGATTGAGGATGAACAATAACATTAATTTGTTCAGCTTTTAAACCAAACAACCAATGCGCTTCTATAACCTCAAGCCCTTTGTTCATAAGGGTTGCTGAATCAATGGTAACTTTTGCACCCATGTTCCAGTTAGGGTGTTTTAGCGCTTCAGCTTTGGTCACCTTTTTTAATTCTTCAACTGTTTTTCCCCTGAAAGGCCCGCCAGAAGCAGTAAGGTATATTTTCTCTATTGCATTGTGAAATTCACCCGCCAGGCATTGGAATATTGCCGAATGTTCCGAATCAACAGGATATATATTTACCCCTTTTTCCTTGGCAAGTTTTGTTATAATATCTCCCGCCACAACAAGTGTTTCTTTATTCGCCAGCGCAATTTGCTTGCCGGCTTCTATCGCTTTAAGGGTTGGTTTCAATCCGGCAAAGCCAACAAGAGCAGCAAGGACAAGATCAATATTATCAAGTTCCACCACCTGTGATAATGCTTCGACTCCTGCATATACCTTTATCTGATAGGGGCTGAGAATTTCTTTTACTTTTAAGTATTGGCTTTCGTCGGCAATTACAACCGAATCGGGTTTGAATTCTAACGCTTGTTCTATTAATAAATCAGCATTACTATTGGCCGTAAGCGCCTCAACCGTAAAACGCTCAGCATGCTGCCGTATAACATCAAGCGCCTGTGTTCCTATCGAGCCTGTGGAACCTAATATGGCAATACGTTTTTTCAAGAATATTTTATTTTACTGAAACACCATATAATCTCTCGGATTGACCGGCGTTCCATTGTACCATAATTCAAAATGCAAATGCGGACCCGAAGATAATTCTCCTGTTTCGCCAATGATAGCAACTGCTTCACCGGCTTTTACATCATCACCTTCTTTTTTTAGTAAGGCCGAATTATGTTTATAAACGGAAATAAGATTATTCTGGTGTTGAATGGCAATAGTATATCCTGTTTTTAATGTCCATCCGGCAAATATTACAGAACCATCAAGAGTGGCTTTAATGGCCTCGTCCTTTGCAGCAACAATATCTACCCCATAATGTTCTCCTTCAGGGTCAAAATTATTTGTTATCATTCCTTTAAGTGGAGTGAAAAAGAAAAAACTGCTAATGGATGAAATAGGCGAACTGGTTGAATTATCATTTGCGGCAATACCGTATTTATCCTGCTTTTCCACTTCGACTCGCAGTAATGAATCTTCTTTCGATTTTGCAAAAGATATATTCGAATATTTATTGGTTGAGGAATCCGGTTTATCAGGCAACTTTTCTACAACTTCTTTCCCTTCCATTATATTTTT
>JBEKEO010000126.1:0-8926 GCA_050013795.1 Bacteroidales bacterium | reverse complement strand
AGAAGCTTAAGGTTAATTTTTGAGGGATTCCTCATTAACGCCATCATGATGAACGTCATTACGAACCTTTCGCTATAGCTGATTGGTTCAGATTTTAAAATTTTTGTTTTCATTTTTTTAGTTTTTTAGGTTTATAAATAAATGTTGATACAAAATTATCCCGGGATTTATGGGATTACAATAAATGCCATAAATATCTTTTTTGAGATCTTGCGGTCCAAACGTTGCACATATGCGTATACTACTTTTGAATAAGCATTTATAAATAGCGTCTATCAAGTTATTTAACATCACTTTAAACCCTTTGTCAAGTACTTGGCAATATTTTCACAAATACTGATGCTATTATGGGAAAATGATGGTATGGAGTAAAAGGTGAGGGAGCTGTCAGAAAGGTTGGGGAGTATAGTCCCTGTAATAGTAAAATAAAAAATCCCTCCGCATTTCTTTGGAGGGATTTTCTTTAATTCAATATTATATTCTTTATTCTTTTACAAACTTCTTCACTCCTACTCCATTTTTCGTCCTCGCTTGCACCACATATACTCCGCTTGCCAAGGCCGAAACATCTATGTTTGTTTTATTGCCTTTTGTTACAATAGTTTCAACAAGCTGCCCTTGCATGTTTGTAATTTCTATTGTTGTATTCTGCAGGCTTTCTATTGTCAGGTTATTTGTAGCAGGGTTGGGATAAACCACAATATTGCATGCATTATTATTTAACTCTTTTATTCCGGCAATTTCAGATATAGCCCGTTTCCAGATTCCTTCAGTATAAGTCCCGGCGAAAAGTGTGTCCTCTTTTACAGCTAATGCACCTATACCATTACCATAAGATAAACCTGTATTTACAGCAGTCCAGCTGTTTCCGTTATTATTGGTCCAATACACACCGTCTCCGGTTCCGGCAAAAATGTTATTCCCGCTCGAAAGTAATGTATTTATATCATCATAAGAAGAAGGTAAGCCTGTATTGACAGCTGTCCAGCTACTGCCATTATTATGTGAAAGGTATGCACCACTATCCGATGCAGCAATAATGTTATTTCCGCTTATAGCAATTGCCCATACACCAAGGTTAAATGCTAAGCCTGTATTCGCTTTTATCCAGTGGTGACCATTATTTGCCGACACATACAAACCGCTATCATAAGTCCCGGCAAAAACAGTATCTTCTTTTATGGCTAATGTTCCTACCCATGTAGAATCATATAAACCATTATTTACAGCATGCCAGCTGGCGCCGTTATTTGAGGACAGATACACTCCGCCCCCCGTACCTGCAATAATTGTGTCACTGTTTAAGGCAAATGCATCAACATAAATAGCAATACCCGTTAAACCCGTACCTGATGCAGACCAACTGCTTCCGTTGTTTGAAGATGAATACATGCATGTATCGGTCCCCGCAAAAAGTTTATTCTTGTATACTGATAATGCACCTACAATAAGAGCATTGCCGGTTAAACCCGCATCCATTGCTGCCCAGCTGCTGCCACCGTTTGAAGACAAAAAAATGCCATCGTGCGTCCCCGCAAAAATGCTGTCTCCTTTTATGGCAAATGAATAAACATAACCGCTGTTAAGACTTGTTTGTTTCCATTGTGCATTTGCGCTCAAGCCAATAATGACGAGCCATGTGATAAAGAATAATTTTTTCATAGTTTTAATTGTTTAATTATTGAATCATTTATTTGTAGTTTATTCCTTAACAAACTTCCTCACCATTAAGTTGGGAGTTAGGAGTTAGGAGTTGGGAGTTAGGAGTTGGGAGTTAGGAGTTGGGAGTTTTTTATTTTACCCCGCACTCACTACTCAGGACTCACTACTCTTTAACAAACTTCCTCACCTCTACCCCTTTTGCAATTCTCACTTCCACAACATACACTCCGCCTGAACAAGCTGAAACTTCAGAATTCAATTTTGAAATTCAGGATCGGTAATATCCCAAGATTATAATTTTTCTCAATTTGCTTTGTTTTTGTATCAAAATACTCATCATAAACATTCAGCCTGTTTGTTACATTTTCAAAGTCGAGTGAAACTATCCATGAGCATTTCGGTCTGTTTTTCCTGTAACTTATTTGCAGGTCGATACGGAAATAATCAGGCCCCTTTAATTGAAAAGCTTCATCCTCAATGAAAACTGTTTGATTTTCATTAATTGATTTCTCCATATCTATTGGTGTAAGGCGGTTCCCTCCTTTCCAGATGATGCGGGTATTGATATTGAAAATATTGTTTTTGTCTTTGCCCGTTTTAAATTCTTTCCCTGCAAGCGCATTGAAACTGTAGTTGCCGTCAAATAAGGTTTTACGCATCACACCATCACTACCCCTGTACTTCGATTCATAAAGTGAAGCAGTAAACATCAGGTAATAAGATTTTGTAAAGAATTTTTCCAGGGTCATGTCAAGCCCGTAATTATATCCTTTACCTTTATTTATCATTGTTATATCCGTATTTTCTCCGCCAATACAATTCAGCGTTGAAAACGATGACGAAGTATCCTGGACAGGCACATCAAACAAGTACTGATAATATAATTCGGCTTTAAAACGAAGGTCTTCGCTTATAGTATAATCATAACCGGCCACTGCATGAAATGCCCTTGTAAAATTAAGATCAATATTCGGGCGGACAATGCTTCCATTCGGTAAAACATCTTCAGTCATATAGTTATAAACAGATTCAATCCGGCTATGTAATCCAATACCGGCATTCATTGCCATATCGTTATTGAACTGCCATTTTAAACCAAAGCGTGGTTCAACAGAGTAATGGTTATTCAGCATAAAATACATAGCATGAATACCTGTATTTATCGTAAGGTCTTCTGTCGGGCGATGCTGCCACTGGATAAAATATTCTGCAAGTCCCGTGTTTCCTTTAGCATTCATTAAGAAATTAAAATCTCCGGTTTGGGGATTCAATTCTTTTGACGTAAGCGAATAATGATAATTGCCATAAATCAGTCCGGTTATGAGTACATTTTTACTGTCGAATTTATGATTCAGCGAAACCGAAATTCGCGAAACAATATAATCAAAAGTGTCCCTGTAGATAGGGCGTAAATTATAACATTTATTTAAAGTATCTTCAATACTCACATTACGATCATCCGAAACTGCAGCAACTGTTTTCAGGTACGTCCTGTTATCTTTGAACATGAGTAAATGTGACAATCCGATTACTCCTGTTCTTTGCAGGTTGTTATAATTCAGAATATCCTCGTAAGTCTGCCATTTTGTAGAATCTTTAATGGGGGTGTTTGATGTATTGTCAGTCCCTCCTATTCCCCATAAGTTAAATTTCCCCATCTTTTTTGTCGGGAAATAGAAATTAAATTGCACATCCTGGTATTTGGGAACAATATTTCCCGCAGGTTTAACACCAATTTTATAAAGAAAATCCAAGGTTGAATAGCGATAACTGATCAAATATGAGCCATTGTATTTCCCGCTGAAAGGGCCTTCGGCTGCAGCTTCCATTCCAAGGACTCCAAGTTGAAGCGCATATTCATGCTCCTCATTATTTCCTTTCCGCAAATTAATATCAAAAACTCCCGATAATGCATTGCCATATTCAGCGGGGAATGCTCCCGTAAAAAAATCAGAATTGGAGAGCATCGTATTGCTTAACATGCTCACGCCTCCTCCTGAATCACCATTCCCGTTGCTGAAATGGTTTGGATTTGGAATTTCTATTCCTTCCATACGCCATAATAATCCGCTCGGAGAATTCCCCCTTATTATTATCTCATTGCTTTCATCTCCATTTAACGAAACTCCGGCAAACGATTGGGCCATGCGGGCAGGATCATTTAAACATGCAGCATAACGGCCTGTTTCTTCAACATTAAAAGAGCGGGCGCTGACAGTTGCCATTGAATTCAGGGGGTTATCTTTATTCTTGTCTGCTTTAATTGTTACAGACCTCATGCTGGTGATCTTCTCCTGCATTTCTATACTAAGCACTATTTCTTTTCCGGTGCTGACAAGTATTTCCGGCAGAATAACATCATCATAACCGATAAAAGTTACTTTAAAGGTATGACGGCCAACCGGAACATTCTTTAATTTGAATGAGCCTGAAGAATCAGTCTGAATGCCTATTAAAGGAGAACTATTCACAACAACAACGCTGGCACCCCACAATGGCGCCTTTGAATCTTTATCTAAAACAGTACCCCTGACAGTTTGAGAAATGTTTTGTGATAAGGAAGTTTTACAAACAAAAAATAATAATATCAGTAATATTTTATAACGCAAGATATATATATATATTTCAGGATTACCAATATCGAATGGAGATTTTTAGTTTCAGGGGTTATAATTAAAAAACTAAGTCTTTTCGAACCTAAGCTTTATAATAAATTGCTCTATTATTATTTAGAAAAACTTTTAAGAAGAAGAAAAGTAGCTTGAAAATGCTTAATGTCCCTTTCGGTGGCACAAATTTTAACTGTCTAACTCTGAACACTTGTATCTCATAAACCAAGAACTAGTGCCTGATGATTATTAGAATTTGTAATCGTTATCCTCAATCAGTTTGTTGGCTATTCTTCTTCTGGCTTCTTTAATATTAACAGGTTCAAGGGTTGTGAAATATCTTAAGCCATTTTGTATTTTAACGAACTCTTCGCCAGTGGCAAATGAATTAAGGGCATCCATAGCTGATTTATATAACCTGGACGCAGCTTCGTATACAAACACGTCGCATATATCTTTATACACAGTATGCTGTTCAGGTGTTTTTAGTGATTTCATTTTTTCCACCCTAAGTACTACCGATTCGGCATTATACAGCTGTGTTAACATATCCGATATGCTCATCATTATCTCCTGCTCGGTATTGTATTGCTTGCTTATAGCTTCATAAGCTTTTCCAAGCATCAGCAAAACAGCTTTCTTCATATTCTCCAGATAAAAATGTTTCTTTTCGAAAAAATCAGTTATTGAAGATGAACTCTCTTTCAGGCTTCCCAGTCCTTCATAAATGGCTTTCGCTTTACTGAAAACTTTCGAATCGGCTTTCTTTGCCATTTTCAGGAACATATCGGCAGCAACCAACCGGTTAATCTCATTGGTTCCTTCAAATATCCTGTTGATGCGTGAATCTCGGTAAGCCCTGTCAGCAGGCATTTCGGCTGAGAAACCCATTCCTCCATGTATTTGTACGGATTCGTCAACAATATAATCGAGCGTTTCTGAACCAAATACTTTCAATATGGCAGCTTCCATAGCATACTCGCCAAGAGCTTCAAGATATGCCTGTATTTTAGACATACCGTTCGCGATATTTAATTTAATGGCATCATCAACAATTTTGCTGGTACGATAAACAGCAGCTTCGGCAGTATATTGCCTGATAACTTGTTCGGCAAGTTTATATTTTATAGCGCCAAAGTTTGAAATCAACGTACCGAACTGTTTGCGTTCGTTAGCATAATTAACCGAATGCATTATAGAACGCCTTCCGGCACCCAACACATTTGCGCCAAGCTTTATACGTCCTATATGAAGAATGTTTAATGCAATTCTGAAACCCTCTCCCCTTTTACCCAACAGGTTTTCAACGGGAACTTTACAATCATTAAAGAATATCTGTACAGTTGAAGAACCTTTAATTCCCATTTTCTTTTCTTCAGGATTAAAAGTTACTCCGGGAAAATTACGCTCTACAATAAATGTGCTTAATATTTTGTCGTTGTCAATCTTTGCAAAAACAGTAAGCACATCAGCAAAGCCACCATTGGTTATCCACATCTTCTGTCCATTAAGGATATAATGTTTCCCGTCTTCTGATAAAACTGCTTTTGTTTTTCCTGAATTTGCATCTGAGCCTGCATTGGGCTCTGTTAAGCAATATGCACCTGCATATTCGCCTGATGCTAATTTAGGTAAATATTTTTGTTTTTGTTCTTCAGTGCCATAATAAAGAATTGGCAGTGTTCCAATCCCTGTATGAGCTGAATAAGCCACTGCATAAGAATAACCGGCGCCAAGAATATCGGAGGCAAGCATGGATGTTACAAATGACTGACCAAAGCCACCATATTCTTCAGGAACAGATATTCCAAGCAAACCTAATTCCCCTGACTTTGATACGAGGCTCCTCATCATACCGGACTCCATGCCGTCAATTTTATCCAGATTGGGAAATACTTCTTTTTCAAGAAAATCCTGGCACATACCGGCAATCATCTTCTGTTCCTCATTAAGTTCTTCTAAAATAAAAACATCTTCAGCTTTCGATCTGGTAATAAGAAACTCTCCGCCTTTTAAAACTTGTTTGTTTTCCATCAGTTTTATTTTTAATCAGGTTGCAAAAGTAATAGTATTCTTTTAAAAAAAGCAAACGTTCAATACTTTCTATCAAATCAATATTAACAATTCTATTTTACAAAGAAAGAGGCTGCCTAATGGCAGCCTCTTTCTCATGTTATTTGTTAAAATGGATTATTTAACAATCTTAAAATTCGCAGCATTTGCACTATTAGCATTAATTCTTACAAAATACATTCCCGAACTCAGTTCGCTCATATCCAACGATAGCGTATTTGATCCTTCTGATAGTGAATAATTATATCTATTAACCACCTGTCCTGTAACATTTATTATTGAAATATCAATCATTGCTTGTTTTTCGAGATTGAAAACAAGGTTTAGCTTATCTTTAACAGGGTTAGGATAATACGAGAATGAGTTCAATACATCATACGTTAACTCTTTAACAGAAGTAACGATGTTATGCATCCCAATGTTTATATTGACATTATTAACTATCGGGTGTGTGGATGTAAGCGGAATAACAGGTGAAACAGATTGCAAACTGGCTTTTTCAGCATTAACTGTATAATCCTGTAAAGCTAAGTTTTAGAAAGTAAAGCCTCCGTCAGCTTTAGCCAATGCCCAGTCTAAAATATTACCACTGGTGTTTTTAAGGAATACCGGAATATTTTTTCCTGCAATATTACTATATGTATTTCCTCCACTACCTGTCGGGCCAAACCAATTCTGATCAAATATATTTACTTCATAAGTCAGGTTGTTGTCGAATTTAACAGTACCACTTATACTTCCATTGCCCGTCATTACCTTTTGGTGACCTGATGCACTGTCCAATGGCACAAGGTGAATGTTGACATTATAAGTATTGGCATTTATATAAAGCGAATCGTACGCATTCTGCCAGTATAATACATCGCCAAAATAAGTGGGCAGATAAACCGGTGACATAGTTGTATCAGGAATAGCCCATAAGATATAATGGCCTAATTTAATATTGTCGAATTCAAAAACACCACCAGTTGCGTTTTCGTATCCTACAGCATTATAATACCAGTGATCTGTATTAAACAGTATTACTGCAGCATTTGTTGGTGTGCCATCGGCATATATTGTACCCTGAATGCTATATAAGGAATCGGAGTAACTGTTATCATATACCCAATTGCAATATGTGCTTGAACAAATCACATTACCGTTTGTATCAATATCACTTGCTGTTAAGCAAACTTCATATTGTCCATAATTAGCATAAGTGTGAACCGGGTTTTGAAGCGTGGAAGATGTACTATCGCCGAAAGTCCAGTACCATGAATTGATATTTCCGCTCGAATACAAGCCGGAATAATCGTAAAAGTCAATCACATTTGCATGCGTAGTGTCTACATAATATCCATAATATGCCTGGCAATTTGTTGGCGGATTACCTATTACAACAGTAGTACAATATGTGTTTGAGCAAAGCACACCACTTGAATCAATATCACTTGCTGTTAAGCAAACAGTATATGCCCCGTTACCGGCATAGGTATGAACCGGGTTTTGAAGCGTTGAAGAGGTGCTGTCGCCAAAAGTCCATAACCAAGAATTGATATTTCCGCTTGAATACCAGCTTGAATAATCGTAAAAATCTACAATATTAGTATTTGTAGTGTCCGAATAATATTCAAAATATGCCTGGCATGTTGTTGGTGGATTACCTACAACAATAATAGTACAATATGTGCTTGAACAAACCACATGGCCACTTGAATCAATATCACTTGCTGTTAAGCAAACAGTATAGGTTCCATTATTCAAATAAGTATGAACCGGGTTTTGGGCTGTGGAAGACGTACTGTCGCCGAAGGTCCATAACCATGAATTGATGTACCCGCTTGAATAATCGGTAAAGTTAATTGTATTTGGATATGTATTTATTGTATCATATCCAAAACTTGCCTGGCAAGCTGTTGGCTGAATGTAAGTTGAAATAAAATTTCCAAATGTAGTAGGTCCACTACCTACTTTAATTGAATCCGTAACAGTATTTGAACCAGTATTAATTACACTCACAGTATTAGAAATTGAATTCGCCACATATACTTTGCTTCCATCGGGGCTTACTGATATTCCAAAAGGCATATTACCAACTGTAATTGTAGCGGTAATAGTATTTGATGCAGTATTTATTACACTTACTGTATTAGAATTTGTATTCGCCACATATACCTTGCTACCATCTGGGCTTACCGATATACCTTCAGGAGTATTACCAACCGAAATTGTAGCCATAACTGTATCAGTAGCAGTATTAATCACAGTTACTGTATTAGTACTATCATTTGTAACATATACCTTGCTTCCATCCGGGCTCACTGTTACACCTTGAGGATTAATCACAATAATTGTAGCAGTAACAGTATTGGTGGCAGTATTTATTACATCTACTTTGCCAGGATAACCAGCTAACGTAACATACACCTTGCTTCCATCTGGGCTTACTGATATTCCTATAGGCATATTACTAACTGTAATTGCATCAGTAACAGCATTTGTAGCAGTATTTATTACACTTACTGTATTAGAAAATTGATTCCCGACATAAACTTTGCTTCCATCAGGGCTTACTGATATTCCAAAAGGCATATTACCAA
>JBEKEO010000125.1:0-8958 GCA_050013795.1 Bacteroidales bacterium | reverse complement strand
TAAAGTTTGAAATAACCCTTCCGTCATTAGGATGCATGCGTGGCCCATAGGTATTGAAGATTCTAAGGATCTTTATAATAACATCATTCTGCCTGTGATAGTTCATGAATAATGCTTCAGCACATCGCTTGCCTTCATCATAACAAGCCCTGATGCCAATAGGGTTAACGTTACCCCAGTAGGTTTCAGTTTGAGGATGAATCTCAGGGTCACCATATACTTCACTCGTGGAAGCCTGTAATATCTTAGCACGGATACGTTTAGCCAAACCAAGCATATTAATGGCACCCATTACAGATGTTTTAATTGTCTTGATAGGGTTGTACTGATAATGAATAGGGGAGGCTGGGCAGGCTAGGTTATATATTTCATCAACTTCAATAAAAAAAGGCATAGTAACATCATGCCGGATAAGCTCAAAATATGGATTGGTTAAAAGATGAACAACATTCTGCTTTTGCCCAGTGAAATAATTATCAAGGCATATTACTTCGTTTCCATCATTTAATAACCTTTCGCAAAGGTGAGAACCAAGGAATCCAGCACCACCAGTGACCAGAATTTTTTTCTTCATGTTTTGATTTATTAACTTTTTATTCCAATACAGAAATATTCAAAACCTTCGGCTTTCATTTCTTTGTAATTATATATATTGCGCCCATCAAATATAACAGGCTTCTTCAGAAGTTTCTTCATTAATGCATAATCAGGTAAACGAAACTCAGTCCATTCTGTGGCAATCATTAAACAGTCAGAATCTTTTAAGGCATCATAAGGATTTTCCGCATATGTAATGGTATTACCTATCTTGCGCTGCGTTTCATGTTCAGCAACCGGATCGTATGCATTAATTTTACATCCTGCATCTAGTAGTTTCTTGATTAGAACAAGAGATGGCGCCTCTCTCATATCATCTGTCTGGGGCTTAAATGACAGCCCCCATAAAGCTATCTGTTTTCCTTTAAGATCATTCTTGAAATATTTCTTAACTTTATTAAAGAGAACAGATTTCTGATCATCATTAACATCTTCAACTGCCTTTAAAACCCTCATGTTATAGCCATTCTCATTAGCAGTTTTTATTAATGCTTTTACATCTTTTGGGAAACAAGAGCCGCCATAACCAATTCCCGGATATATAAATTTTGTGCCTATTCGTGTATCACTGCCTATGCCTCTGCGAACCATATTCACATCAACGCCCATTATCTCGCATAGGTTGGCAATGTCATTCATGAAGCTAATTTTAGTTGCAAGCATTGAATTTGCTGCGTATTTTGTCATTTCAGCTGAAGGGATATCCATAAAAATAACAGGATGCCCATTCATTACAAAAGGTTTATACAAATGATTCATGATGTCTTCCGCTTTTGCAGATTCAATTCCAACAACTATCCTGTCGGGTCTCATGAAATCATCAATAGCAGCGCCTTCTTTAAGAAATTCCGGGTTGGAAGCAACATCAAATTCAAGTTTGCAATTGCGTTTATCAAGTTCTGTTTGAACTGCATCACGAACTTTTTTTGCGGTTCCTACAGGAACAGTGCTTTTGGTGACAACCAGCATATACTTGTTCATATGCCTGCCTACTTCTGAAGCTACTGATAGAACATATTGCAGATCTGCACTGCCATCTTCATCGGGAGGAGTACCAACAGCAATGAAAACCACATCGGCATCATTCACACAGCTTGATAAATCGGTGGAAAAATTCAATCTTCCTTTTGCGACATTTCTTTCAATAAGATCATCAAGACCTGGTTCGTATATCGGACTGATTCCTTTTTTTAGGTTCTCAATCTTTTTCTTGTCAATATCTACGCAGATAACATTGATACCAACATCAGCAAAGCATGTACCCGTTACCAAACCGACATAACCTGTCCCCACAATAATAACTTGCATAAATTCAATATTTCGTAATTAATGAGATTCTTAACAAAACAAAATTAGAAATATTTAATTAATTATCTAATGTATGATTGATAAAGCTTAACTTATTTCCTAGTAGTCATCGTTTAACTTTTTTTAATAATAAATAAATTTTATGCAAAGATTCTTTTTGTCTATTTTTGCTATTTATAAATCTAAAAATTTAAAACATGGGACTATTAGATAAAATAAAAGGCGAATTTATAGATATCATTGAATGGTTAGATCCATCTAATGATACAATGATACATCGTTTTGATCGCTACAACAACGAAATCAAGTACGGTGCAAAACTCACTGTAAGGGAATCGCAGGTAGCAGTATTCATAAATGAAGGACAGGTAGCTGATGTGTTTCAGCCGGGCATACATACTCTTGAAACAGAGAACATGCCTATTCTCACCACATTGAAAGGATGGAAATACGGTTTCCACAGTCCTTTCCTTGCCGAAGTGTATTTCTGCAATACCAAAAACTTTACTGACCAGAAATGGGGAACAAAGAATCCTATTATGATGCGCGATGCTGAGTTTGGTGTGGTGCGCATAAGGGCATTCGGCAATTATGCATTTAAAATCAAAGACCCCGTTAAATTCATTAAGGAAGTGGCAGGTACTGATGGAACTTTCACTACTGATAAAATAACTGAACAGTTGAAAGACATTACCATTACCCGCTTCACCAATATTCTTGGTCAAAGCAAGATTCCTGTACTTGACCTTGCATCCAATTATGATAATCTTTCAAAATTTGTTTTTGAAAAGATTGGCCCTGAATTCGGGGATTATGGCATTGAGCTTACAAAATTCCTGGTTGAAAATATTTCTCTTCCGCCCGATGTTGAAGCCGCTATGGATAAACGTACCAGCATGGGTGTTATCGGGAATCTGGGCGCTTTTACACAATATGAGACCGCTATTGGTATTGAAGAAGCTGCTAAAAATCCCGGAGGCAATGCAGGAGCGGGTATAGGCATGGGAATGGGTTTTGCCATGGCAAACCAGATGGGGCAAAATATGAACCAAAATCAGAATGTGAACCAGCAGCAGCAAACTCCTCCGCCACTGGCACAGTTCTATGTTGCGGTTAACGGTCAGCAGACGGGGCCTTTTGGTGAGCAGCAGCTTATGCAAATGATACAAAACAACCAGTTGACAAAAGATACATTAATTTGGAAGAATGGTATGGCAGCATGGACTGCAGCAGGGCAGGTTCCTGAAGTGGCTAAGTTGTTTGTACCGGTTCCCCCGCCATTGCCACCACAGGTTCCACAGCAATAACGGGGAATAATTTTCTGCTTTGATATTTCTATGTTGAGTAGAAAGAAAATAGCTCACTTTGTTTATTTATTCTTTCCTTCGTTGCTATGTTTCGGGCAAGGTGACTTTAAGGATTCGCTTGTAATTGTTAATGGTAAAGAAATCCGCATTAGTACCATCACCGAAAAAGAATTTAATGCTGTTCCTTCGACAAACATTGATCTACCCGATTGTTTTCCATGCGATAGCATTGAAAAAACAAAGATAGCCGAAAGCAAAAGCAGGGTGTGGCGCGATAAATGGAAGCTGTTTCTTAAACTTGAAAATGGAACAGTTGAATTAATAGACTCTGTGGCAAACGATAGATTGGAATACATCCTGAATGATTCGCTATGGAATTCTACAAAAGGGCTGGGATATATTTCAAATAAATATAACTTCATAAAGTATTATAATAACATTGGATATTATTTGCTGATTGAATATTTTGAAGAAGGTTCAGCAATAGTTTTTATAAATGAAAAAACAGGTAAAAGATATAATATGCTTAACATGCCGATTTATCCGGCATTTTCTCCTGATTATAAATATGTTTTCTCGTTTTCAAACGGTTTGCCTATTTTCTTAGATTGTTATTACAGGTTAACGAAAATTGGCAGCAGTGAAATGGATATGGAATGGGCGTGGGATAACAGAAAAACAAACTGGATTCCAACTACCACAAAATGGTTCAATAACAATACCATTTTTTCGGAACAAATATTTTTTAATTTAGATGAATTATATCAAAATGGCATTTCAGATTTCAGTAAGTTTAAAAAAAGATACATTAAAATTAAATTTTAAATTTTTATTATGACAGATATTGATATTCCCGAAACCACAACCAATCAGCAATTGAAATGCAAAGAATGTGGTGCATTTCTTACCTATTTGCCGGGGACTACCTCGCTAAAATGCCAGTATTGCGGTGCGTTGAACGAGATTGCCAAGTCCGATGCGAAGGTTGAAGAAATTGATTTTGTTTCGTTCATCAATAATAAGCTTTCGAGTGAAGAAAAGCAGGATATTGTTACGGTAAAATGCACGAGTTGCGGGGCTTCTACTACATTAAGGCCTAATATAACCAGTGATCTATGTCCTTTCTGCGGAACGAGTATTGTAGTAACTAGCGGAAGTACCAGCAGCATACTGAAGCCAAAGTCACTGCTGCCTTTTGCCATTGATCAGAAGAAAGGATTTGAACTGTTTCGCGATTGGCTCAAAAAACTGTGGTTTGCCCCAAATGCTTTGAAAAAATGCGTTAACAGCACTGATAAATTCAATGGAATGTACATTCCCTACTGGACATACGATTCCAACACTGTAAGTTCTTATACAGGCGAAAGAGGAACCTATTATTATGAAACGGAAGAATATACCGAGACTGAAAATGGCCAGACGGTAACCAAAACAAGGGAAGTGAGAAGAACAAGCTGGCAGTTTGTGTCGGGGACTGTAAATAATTCATTCGATAATGTTCTGGTCATAGCCAGTAATTCGTTGCCCACTAAATATGCTGAAAAGCTTGAACCATGGGACCTGAAGAACCTTATGCCATATGATGATAAATTCCTGAGCGGTTTCCGTACCGAAAGCTACCAGGTGGATGTGAAGCAGGGCTTTGAAAAAGCTAAATCCATCATGGATGGAATTATTCATGAAGCGGTAAGAAAAGATATTGGCGGCGATGAGCAGCGTGTAATCTCGGTTAGTTCGATATATAATGATATTACATTTAAACATATCCTTTTACCTATCTGGATAAGCGCTTATAATTTCAAAAACAAGGTGTACCATTTTTTGATAAATGGCCGCACAGGTCATGTACAGGGCGAACGCCCGTGGAGCGCATGGAAGATCATCCTCTTCTCGTTAGGTGTTATAGTGGTAATTGCAGGCCTTATTATATTGTATAAACATTTTGGTAAATAATAAAAGAAAGGAGTTATGATGAAAAAGCTGAATGTGTTTTTATTGGCAACTTCACTATCGGTTATCTCGTTCGGACAAACAGTAAAAGTAGTGAATGGCGATACACTGAATAAAACCGATTCGAAAGGAATGAAGCAGGGATACTGGGAGGAAACCGTGAACGGCGCCCTTTTAAAAGGCAATTATGAGGACAATTTAAAGGACGGCACCTGGGCAACCTATAACAACAAGGGCAATGTGACTAAGGTAGAATCGTATGCCGACGGAAAAAAGGACGGTGTTACCATAGTTATTGACGATAACGGTTATTATAAGGCAGAAGCCAATTATAAAAATGATATGCTGGATGGTGTTCAGCGATCGTATGCAACAGGGGCAAGGCTTATCAGCGAATCGTATTATAAAAAAGGCATATTGAACGGGGTGAAGAAAACTTACTATGAAAGCACCAGCAAGATACAGGAAGAGGGTATTTATGTTAACGGCGAGCGCGACGGTGTTTCAAAATGGTATAATACCGACGGTAAACTGCTGGCTGAATACCCTTATAAGAACGGAAAGTTTGATGGAATAAATAAAACCTATTATGCCAGCGGTAATGTACAGAGCGAAACCCCTTTTGTAAATAATGTGGAAAACGGTGTTTACAAGGAATATTTCGATACTTTGCTGGTGGCTGCAAAACCCGCCACACCTGCCGAGCCAGCCAATAAAAAGCCAACTGATGTAACCCCTGAAGGAACAAAATTATTAAAGATTAACGGCAATTATATTAAGGGCCACAAAGAAGGCAAATGGATTGAATACGACGAAAAGGGTGTTTTAATAAAGACTACCAATTTTAAGGATGGCGTTGAGAGAAAGTAGTCGTCAGAATAAAACAAAAAAAAGCGCATTACGATGCGCTTTTTTGTTAATATGAGTATTGCAAAATCATCTATATATCCCTACATCCCTTGGGTTAACATAAATTGAAGGAATATTAAGTCTGTTCATGAGAATTTTTATATCAAGTTTGCTAATAAAAAGATTGGGGAAAAATGTTCGCGGTGTCTTCATCAGTATGAAAATATCGGTGTTATTCGATTGAGCATATTCAAGCAGTTCGTCGGGAAAATCTTTTTTATTACGTTTGGCGTATTCCGTGGTGAAATGCACCTCATTTTCCAACAGCATTTTTTCAATTTGTTTAACTCTTACAGTTTGTAATATTTGATGCTCTTTTTCATTAAGTGTAATGGAAAACAATTTAATTATCGCTTTATTCAATCTTGCCAGTTTAATAGCACAGGCGGTTTTTTGCCTTGTTTCTTCAAATTCATCTACAGGGAAAATAATAGTTTCTATCTTTTTCCATTCAATATCGCTTTGAATTACAAAAACCGGAGCAGGAGAATGGGCTATAACTTTAAATACATTGCTGGCTACGGTATGAGGCTGGTCTATTCCAATAAACATAAAA
Source organism: Bacteroidales bacterium (assembly GCA_050013795.1). GTDB lineage: Bacteria > Bacteroidota > Bacteroidia > Bacteroidales > CG2-30-32-10 > CAWHOW01. Next base: position 2,331 of record JBEKEO010000125.1, on the reverse strand, counting down.
GAAGCATGAAGTTCTTCGGCTATCCTGCGTATTGATAATATACCGCTCCTTCTAACCATGTAACTTATTTTTATTTTGTATTTGTTTGCCACATCATTGCAAAGGTCTTTCAATTTGATATTCAGGAATTGCTCCATCTGGTTATGAAGACGAAGGAATTTTTGTGTAGTACGGTCAACAACATTTAAAACAACTACAGGCTGTCCGCTTAATTGCGAAAATCTTGCTGCATGGTCAACTGCAGCATCCGATACAGATGTAAAATCATAAGGAGCTAATATGGGATATTCCTTTTTTTCTTCCATTATCATTAAAATTATGATTAATTATCGATAAAATTATATAATTTTCTTATATGCGCAAATAAAATAAGTATATTTATTTTTTATTATTATTGATGAAATTCAAATGAATGATTAAGTATTTCTTTTCTCTTTATTAATTCCAATGGCTAAACTCTATCTAAATATTATATTTTTCCTTATCTTTGCACACTTTTAAATAAGGATTTCATAAAGCAATGATAAATATAACATTTCCTGATAATGCCGTAAGACAGTATTCTGAAGGCGTTTCAGCTATAGAAATAGCAAAAAGTATTAGTGAAGGTCTTGCACGTAATGTGCTTGCAGCAAAAATTAACGGCGAGGTAAGCGACGTATCTTTGCCAATACATTCAGATAGTTCTTTAGTTCTTCTTACTTGGGACAATGATGAGGGAAAAGCAACTTTTTGGCATTCTTCAGCACATCTTATGGCAGAAGCAATAGAGCAGTTATACCCAGGAGTGAAATTCGGAATAGGTCCCAATATTGAAAACGGCTTTTATTATGATATTGATTTTGGCGAACAATGTGTCTCTTCCGAAGATTTCAAAAAGATAGAAGATAAAATGCTAGAGCTTGCAAGAAATAAAAATCAATTCAAAAGGAAAGAGGTATCCAAGAAGGAAGCGATAGAATATTTCACTAAAAAAGGCGACCCATATAAGCTTGAGTTGATCAATGATTTGGAAGATGGAACCATTACCTTTTATGAATCGGGAAGCTTTACCGATTTATGCAGGGGGCCTCATCTGCTGGATACTGCAAATATAAAAGCCGTAAAGTTGTTAAGTGTTGCCGGTGCATATTGGAGGGGCGATGAGCATAAAAAGCAACTTACAAGGCTTTATGGCATTTCTTTTCCTAAACAAAAGGAATTAGAAGAATACCTGGTATTGCTTGAGGAGGCTAAAAAACGCGATCATCGTAAACTTGGGAAAGAACTTGAATTGTTCACCTTTTCGCAGAGAGTAGGATTGGGTCTTCCTTTGTGGCTTCCAAAAGGAGCTGAGCTTAGGGCAAGATTAGAACAATTTCTGAAGAAAGTTCAGAAGAAAGCAGGATATATGCAGGTGATCACGCCTCATATCGGGCTTAAAGACCTTTATGTTACTTCGGGTCATTATGAAAAATACGGGAAAGATTCGTTCCACCCGATTACAACACCGCAGGAAGGTGAGGAGTTTTTCCTGAAGCCGATGAATTGTCCGCACCATTGCGAAATCTATAAAAGTAAACCACATTCCTATAAAGATCTCCCTATACGTTATGCTGAATTCGGAACAGTATACAGATATGAACAAAGCGGAGAATTGCATGGTTTAACAAGGGTTCGCGGTTTCACTCAGGATGATGCTCACCTCTTTTGTCGTCCTGACCAGGTGAAAGAAGAATTTAAGGGAGTTATTGATATAGTACTTTATATTTTCAAAACACTTGATTTTAAAGATTACACGGTTCAGATCTCATTACGCGATCCTAAAGATAAAGAAAAGTATATAGGCAGCGATGAGAATTGGGAGAAATCAGAAAAAGCTATTGTTGAAGCTGCGGAAGAAAAAGGATTGAGAACAGTCATTGAAATTGGAGAAGCTTCATTTTACGGTCCGAAAATGGATTTCATGGTGAAGGATGCAATTGGTCGCAAATGGCAGCTTGGAACTATTCAGGTAGATTACAATCTTCCAGAACGATTTGATTTAGAATACACAGGAAGCGATAATCAGAAGCATAGACCTGTTATGATACACAGGGCGCCTTTTGGATCGATGGAACGGTTTGTTGCTGTTTTGCTTGAGCATTGTGCTGGAAAGTTCCCATTATGGCTCACTCCAGAACAGGCTATCATCATCCCAATCAGTGAAAAATTCATGAATTATTCAAAAAATGTTTTGAATTTGCTAAATAATTACGAAATTCGCACCCTCATTGACGATAGGAACGAAAAAACGGGTAAGAAAATTCGTGATGCTGAGCTTCAGAAAATCCCGTTTATGCTGGTAGTTGG
>JBEKEO010000124.1:0-17350 GCA_050013795.1 Bacteroidales bacterium | reverse complement strand
CGGCATGTATGATGTTCAATTAACAGTAAAAAATGCCTCTGGTTGTACAGATACATATTCCAACAAAATTACTGTTAAATTAAAAGATATGTATTATATTCCTAATGCATTTTCTCCTGATGGCGATGGTAAAGATGATTATTTTGGACCTGTAGGAAGCGATCTTAATACGGATGGTTTCAATTTTGTGATTTATAATAAGAACGGAAATATTGTTTTTAAAACCAATGATTTGAATATAAAATGGGATGGGAAAATTAAAGGCACCAATGTTAATGCACAACCCGACATTTATTTCTGGAAAATTAAAATGAAAGACAAGAATGGAACCTTTCAGGAAAGATCCGGCTATGTAACATTAGTGAAATTTTAGCAATAAGTAAGATCATTAATACATTTTAAGCACTTGTAATTTAAAACGCTCCTTATTTTAACCTGTATTTATTTCATTATAAAGTTATAGTTGGCATACATAAAAAAGAAGTTGTCAACTTTAAAATTTTGATATATTATTTTATTATTGAAAACAGTTGGCTAGTTTTTGGCTAAAAATGGCTGCTTTTTGCTTAGAATTTAGCGTTTTTTGTAACATACTCTAACCTTGAGGTTAAAGTTTGCCCTTATAAGCCTTAAGTTAACCGTTAGTTATATTAAATATTAAGAAAAGTGGTCGATCTGAGAAACCGTTATTAATTAAAGAACCTTGGAGTCTTTGTTGGAACAATTTTTGGGGATACATTGAACGATCCCATAACTAATATTTCATGCGATCCACCACTATATGATTTTACTGGTCCTGAATTATAGTCGTATGAATAACCCACGCGGAAATTCTTAGTAATTTCCACACCAATAAGACCCACAACAGCATCTTTCGGTCTGTAAGAAGCCCCTATCCAAAATCGGCTTGCATAATACATCAAAGCAGAAACTTCGAATTGAGTAATAAACATAGCACTTCTTACCTGTATGGAAGGAATGACGTTTATTTTTTCAGCAGCTTTTATCTTGTATTTTGCATAAAGGTAATAATGCCTTGGTGCATCTAATACTGTAGCGCTTGATAGAGATTGATCAATATGTGTGGATGAAAGCCCAATAGCATAATTTGATGCATTGTATGCAACACCAAAATCAAAATCAGGTTTTGCTTTGTGCTGGGTAGTAAGTACATCATTTGGATCTGTCATGTCATTATAGATCAGTTGTGAACCTTGTAAAGAATAATTCAATACCCCAAAAGCAAGTCCGAAAGAAAGGCGGCTTTTTTCAGTAATTCTTAACTGGTATGCATACATAAGTTTTAAATTCTGGCTATTCTCAAAACCCAGTTTATCATTGATAAAGCTAAGTCCAACTCCGCCTGACAATTTATCTACGTAGCAATTCGCAGTGAATAATTCAGTTTCTGGAGCCTGTGCAAAACCAGTCCATTGCTGACGAGCAAGTAGTGTTGCATCAAGTGTGCTTGAATTTCCAGCCATAGCAGGATTATAAGTAATCTCACTAAACATATAGTTGCTGAACTGTATATCATTTTGAGCTATGCTCATCATTTGTAGTGAAAACAGGAACAACAGGGTGATGAATAGTTTTTTCATGTTTCGGTTTATTATGGTTTTACAAAGTTAATTTATATTTCAATACTAACAAAAAATTATTTCTTTTCAAATACCCATGCAGAAGAATTAGTCTGTCTGAACTTGGCAAGTTCATCCATTGCTTCTGCTCTCGTTGCATAACCTGCAAATGCAATACGCCAGCTTCCGGAAGGCGATAATCCCACCACTTCAGCATCTTTAAAACCAGTTGTTTTCAATAATGATACAGCACCTTCAGCGCCTTTTTTTGAAGGATAAGATCCCGCAATAACAAAAAATTTATGAACAGCAGGAGCAGTTACAGTTTTATTATCAGGTGAATTTGTAGTAGAATTGTTCTGAGTCGTAATAACTCCAATATTGGCTGATGTATTTATTTGAGGTGAGGTAACTTGTGGAGTTGTTGTAACTGGTGTTACTGCCTGAGTAGTTGTTGTAACATTTGCTATAGGTGAAGAAGTAGTAGAATTATTAACATTATTATTAGATGTTGTTGTAATAGGTGTGGTAATAGTAGTCGTTGTACTGTCTTGTACCTGATTGTTCACTGGTGGATAAATGTATGTATATCTTGTTTTTCCAATTTCTGAAGAGTTAAGGATTTTAAAGGTTGTTCTTCGGTTCATCTGGTGTTGTTCTTCAGTTTTAGCATGTTTTATCAAAGGCATTGAAAAGCCATAACCTTTTGCAAATAATCTATCAGAACTTATCCCTTTTGAGATAAGGTAATCAACAACCGATTGTGCCCTTCTTTGTGAAAGTTCTGTATTATAATTGGGTTCGCCTCTTTCATCACAGTGAGAGTTGATCTGCAATTTAACATCAGGTGTTTCTTTCAGTATATTCACAAGTTTGTTAAGTTCTAACTTTGATTCTTCACGAATGTCAGCTTTATCATAATCGTAATAGATATTATCTATCTTAACTTCTTCTTTTGTAATCTTTATCAAAGTGAAATCCAGGTCTTTTCCTGTTGATTTATTATAAGTTTTAGAATAAAGTTCTTTTCCAACTGCAAGGGTTTTGCTGTCGTTTAAATATCCATCCTTAGTAACCCTTATTGAATATGTAACATTTGGTTTAAGTTTAGAATATATATATTCTCCTTTAGAATCAGTAAAAGCCGAATCAATACTTCCATCGCTTCCCATGAATACCGCCATGGCATAATCAAGATTTTTGCCAGAAGCTTTGTCTTTTACACTTCCGGATGCAGTTAATATTACAGGAATTAAATCGTAAGAATAAATGTCATCATCGCCTAAGCCGCCGGGCCTGTTACTGCAAAAGAAACCTGCATTTTTTGAGCTTTTAAAAACTAGGCCGAAATCATCAGCACTTGAATTAATAGGGGGCATCATATTAACAGGTTTGGAAATCTTTCCACCTTTTATTGAACACTCGAAGATATCCAATCCTCCAAATCCGGGTAATCCGTCAGAAGCAAACACCAATAAAGTATCGCCAGAAATAAAAGGGAAACCTTCATTGCCGATGGAATTAATGGTAGCACCTAAGTTAACAGGTTTCCCCCATACTCCTCCTACTTTTTTTATAATATAGAGATCTGATCCGCCATATCCGCCTGGCATATCTGACGCAAAATACATAGTATTACCATCAGAAGTGATGGCCTGTTGTTGAGAGCGAAAATCCTGACTGTTAAAATCGAATAATTTAGAGTTTTCCCATGTATTAGTAGATTCATTGTAATGAGCATACATTATATTGCATTGCTTATCCTTACCAGATTTTCCATTACACTGAGAATAATAACCATACTTTTGAATTGAGTCAAAACTAAAAGTACCTTCGTTAAAACTAGTATTAATTGTTCCTTTCACTTTTGAAGGTTTGCTCCATTCATTTTTCTGAGGATCATATGTCGATTCAAACAAATCAGAATTGCTCTGCATTGTAGATGGGTCCAATTTAGTATTTTTATCAGTCCTTGTTGAAGAAATAATCACTTTATTACTTTTAAAATAAGATATACTGTAATCGCTTGCAGGAGAACTTAACTCTGTTTGATCTTTCACTTCAAAAAGTGGTTTTATTTTCTGCTCTTGCATGCTTAAATTACATGATTCCAGTCGTATTTTGGCAATATTGTCATTAGGCTTTAAGCTGATGTATTTTTCAATATTTGATTTTGCATTTGCAAAATCGCCTGACATGATAAGCATTTCTCCAAGATGTAAATATACAACAGCAGTATCCGTCCCGCTGTTTATAGCCTTTTGATACCAGTTAATTGCTTCGGTATAGTTATTTATGTTCCTGTAACATTCTCCCAATTGAAAATTAATATATTTTGTTTGGTCATGAGTGGCTTTTTTCAAGGCTTTATTATATAAATTAATCGAAGTTGCATAATCCTTATTCTTTGAAAATACCGAATCAGCTTTTTGTAATAGTGTTTGTGCTGAAAGAAAATTAATAAGCACAATTCCCGAAATCAATAATGTAATTTTTTTCATATTCATAGTTAAATTTAATTAATTCTCAGTTCCAATAACAGTAACCGAACCTTTCTTGATTTCAGTTATAGCATTTTTCAGATTAGAAAGTTTTATAATATAATAATAAGTTCCAGGAGAAACAAGTGTGCCGTGAAATTTTCCATCCCACCCATCATTGCCTTCATATAATTTTTGCCCCCAGCGGTTGAAAACTGTGAGGTTTAATCCAGGGACAAATGTTTTATTTAAAATATTATCACCATTAGGAATAAATGCATTTGGAATTGGTTTAATTTCTACCAGAATCGTATCAATATTACTTATACAGTCGTTTTTAGAAACAGTTACGGAAACAACTGAATTATTAGTAAGTGTATCTGTTTGATAAACATTACTCGAACTAGACTGAACAAGTATATGATTAACATAAAAATTATAGAGAGGATAAATGTTTGGCGATGCTGTAAAAGTAATAATCTGGTCAACATAGGCAAGGTCGGATGGATTTTCAGTAAGGGTTACGGCAGGAGGAATAGAGTTAACTGTCACAACAACATCAGCAGATGATGAACATCCATTAGAGTATGAAACAGTAACAATATATGTTGAAGTAATCCCCGGAGTATAAGTTACGCTAGCACCGGTATCACCTGTATTCCAGTGATATGAACCTCCTCCGCCAGCAGTTAAAGTAACCGAACTACCTACACAGATTGAAGTGTCTGGTCCAGCAAAAGCATGAGGTGAAAGATTAACATTTATTATAACATTAGCCGATGCAGTACAACCATTAGCATTTGTAACAGTAACCGAATAATGTGTTGTGGAAGTTGGGCTGGCAATAGGGTTATTTATGTTAGTAGCGCTAAGCCCTGTCGCAGGACTCCATGAATAAGTGCCTCCAACACCAGCACCGGTAGCATTAAGTGTGGTGGAAGCCCCGTCGCATATTGTAGCATTACTACCTGCATTAGCAGTAGGTAATGGATTTACTGTAACAACAATACTGGCTGATGCTGTACAACCAGATGAATTAATAGCTGTAACGGTATATGTGGTAGTAGTAGTCGGGTTTGCTACAGGGGTTGAAGAAGTGACTGAACTTAAATCTGTCCCGGGACTCCAGGCATATGTTGAACCTCCGCTTGCATGAAGCGTTGTTGATGTACCGAGGCAAATAGAAACGTTGGAACCTGCACTGGCACTAGGTACATTTACTGTAATGGTAACATTACTTGTATTTGAACATCCATTCGTATCTGTCGCAGTAACTGAATAAATAGTCGTAACAGTCGGTGAAGCAACAGGATCAAAGATATTAGCATTGGACAAAGTGGATGCCGGATTCCATGAGTAAGTGCCTCCGATACCTGCGCCTGTTGCATTAAGCGTTGTAGAACCAGCCGGGCAGATAGTGGCATTAGTGCCTGCATTAGCAACAGGTAGAGGATTTACTTTTACATTCACGCTGGCTGTTGCAGAACATCCTGCTACATCAGTAACAGTTACAGTATAAGTAGAAGTTGCAGTGGGGCTTGCAACCGGGTTTGATATAGTAGAAGAACTTAAACCTGTTGCCGGACTCCATGAGTAAGAACCACCAGCACCTCCTCCCGAAGCGGTAAGAGTAGTAGATGAACCTTTACAAATAGCCACATTACTCCCGGCATTTGCAGTGGGTGCATTATAAACATTCACAGTAATAGTATCAGTATTTGAACAACCGGCAGCACTGGTAACCGTTACAGTATATGTGGTTGTATCACTGGGTGAAGCAATAAGATTGGCACAGGTTATACAACTTAAGCCTGTAGAAGGACTCCATGCATAAATACCACCTCCGGAAGCATGAAGGTTAATACTATGGCCTGTACAGGTTCCGACATCAGGCCCAAGGTTAGGAATTGGTAAAGGATTAATTTTAACTTCTACACTGGCACTTGCTGAACAACCAATACCACCTGTAACAGTTACCGTATAAATTGTAGTAGCTGTAGGGGTTGCAACAGGGCTTGCACTGGTAGTGGAGCTTAAACCTGTGGAAGGGCCCCATGAATATGTCCCTCCGCCGCTTGCATTTAGTGTCGTTGATTTACCGGCGCAGAGAGTGTCATTAGTTCCCGCATTAGCTATTGGCAAAGGATTAACGGTAACATAAGTGCTAATAGTATCCTTGCAACCGCTTGAATTGGTCACTGTAAGCGTATAGGTTCCCGACATGGCAGTAGTGGCGCTCGTTGAAACAGTGGGGCTTTGTGTAGTGCTGGTATAAGAAAGCGGACCGCTCCATGAGTAACTTGACATACTTCCTGGTCCCCCTGTAAGACTCAAGGTAGCACCTACACATATAGGTCCATTATTGGTTGCCGTTGCTACTGGCAATGGTTTAACTGTAACATAAGTGCTTATGGTATCTTTACAGCCGTTGGAGTTTGTCACAGTGATTGTATACGTGCCCGACATTGCAGCAGTGGCGCTTGTTGAAACAGTAGGATTTTGTGAAGTGCTGGTAAAAGAATTCGGGCCGCTCCATGCGTAACTTGACATACTTGCCGGCCCCCCAGTTAGGCTCAATGTTGTACCGGCGCATACAGGTCCATTGTTGGCTGCCGTTGCAACCGGCAATGAGTTAACCGTTACTACAACCGAACTACTTGCTGTTGAAGGTGTAGCATCAGTTACTGTTACAGTGTATGTTGTAGTAGTTGTAGGTGATACTACAGGATTGGCTGCTGATGATGTAAATCCGGCAGGTGAAGAAGCCCATGAATAAGTATAACCTGGTGTACCATTACTTGCTGTTGGCGATCCTCCTATAGTTGTGGCCGTCCCACTGCAGATTGTTTGATTGGTTCCGGCATTTGCACTTAGCGGTAATACTGCACATTCAACCGTGGTTGTAGGAGAAATAGATTTATTACTTAAAGAGCAATTACTTGAACTACCTACGCTATATACTGTGGGAGTGATTGTTGTTACCGGTGGTGAATAGGAATATTGAATAGGTGTAACACTAGCCTGGGTACAACTTCCTCCACTGCTTCCATTGTTATCAGTCTTTATCATATGCAACTGATAACTTGTAGTTCCAATCATGCTGCCAATTACGTATCCTCCCGGAACCTTTTCACCTTTGGTAAATATTCCTCCAATAAACGAATTATAAGTTTCTGCAATAACAGGAGCATAAGTTGAATTGAGTGTTAAAAGAAAACTCTTGTAGTTTAAACCTACTGTCCAGCCTACAATGGCAAATCCAGAACTTGTCTGCTGAATAGAACCTAGTTGATCGGCTAATCCGCCAACACCATAAGCGCTGGAAGTAACTATATTGCCATTTGAAGCATTTATTTCCAAAACAGCAATACTGCTGGCAATACCCACTTTATCAGTATATCCGCCTACAAGCAAATCACCGTTTGATAAAAGTTTAATAGAATAAGCTCCTTCGTTAGAACCTAAATCACCGTATGACTTCATCCATTGAAGAGTGCCGTTGAAATCAGTTTTAAAAACCAAAATATTTGTTGTGGTATCAGTAGTATTATTTTGACTGTTATATCCTGCAAAAGCGTATCCATCCGATAGTTCTGCCGCATCAAGAACCTCATCCTGGCTATCAAAAACAGGGACACTGATAAGCGTATATGTCCTACCCCATGTGTAATTTCCACTGGCATCGGTTTTAAAAACAAATATGCTTAATGAATCCTTGTCGGGATTCAGACTTTTCATCTTTGTAGTACCTGCCACAATATACCCACCGGCTGAAAGTTCTTTTACAGCATTGCCAAATTCATTAGAATTACCATATGTTTTAGAGAATACTGTTGTACTACCGGAAGAATTTACTTTAAGCAGCATAGCCTTAGAACCAAAGGCGCCTGTCATAATAAAGCCGCCTGAGCTGGTTGTTTGAAGGTCATTGGCTAATAGGGGAGTTGTAGGAATAAAATTATTATCTTGATATTGGCGACCTGAAGTAAATGCACCAGACGTATCAGTCATTATAAGAAGCGAAGGGAAGCCTCCAGTTATATAAGAAACTCCATTAACAAATCCTGCTATTGCATAGCCGGTCGGCGTTTTCTTAACACCGGCAAAAATATCCATATCCATTGTCCCTGTGGTAGCATAATCAATCTGGAATTGTGCCTGTGACATGACTTTGTTTTTAAAACAAAAAACAATAGAAAAAATAATTAATATAGTAAAAACTCTGTTTTTCATATTATATATTTTTTTGTTTCACTCGCAAATATATCAAGAATTTTAACAATATTAACAAAAAATCGGTCATTATTCAATATAAGGTCTAAAACCCTGATAAATATTGATCTATACTGAGATAAATAAGGATTTCAGGTTAAAAGTCATTGTTGTATATTTTAACTGCAGTACGAATACGTGCACAACGATTGGAACGAGTTGAACAACAATTGAAATGATTTGAACAACAATTGAAATGATTTGAACAACGATTGAAGTGATTCGAACAACTGTTGAAGTGATTTGAACAACGATTGAAGTGATTAGAACAACTGTTGAAGTGATTAGAACAACTGTTGAAGTGATTAGAACAACTGTTGAAGTGATTCGAACAACTGTTGAAGTGATTTGAACAACTGTTGAAATGATCTGAACAACGATTGAAGTGATTAGAATAATTGTTCGCGCGATAATAGTGGAAATAATTACACGCTTTCTCCGGAAAGCTTCAGGTAAACTGCGTGAGAATGATCTAAACATTTTAGATTGAAGGCTGCTGAATGTATTTATTATAACTAGAAAGAATGTAATTGCCAGAAGCCCAATAATTATGAATAAAATTCAATAATTTGTCAATTGCTCCAAATTTTAGTCACTCAATCCTTAAATCATTTTTATTCACCCTTATTGACCTCAATCCGAAATATTGGGCGATTCCTATATTTACCCATGAAGTTGTGTCGTCCTCGATATCAATAAAATGAATACTTAATGGTATCACTGATAAATCGGGAACAATAATGCTGAGTATGGCGGAAGCCTTATTAATATTAACAATTTCATACTAGTTATTAAATTCATGATTAAATTATTTTTAATTTTGTATCACTATTTATGCTATTAACTAATAAAAAGATAAATATATGGGAAAGACATTTGCTGAAAAGATTCTTGGTGCTGAAACAGGCGCAATAGTTTTTAAGAAACCGGATATAGTTTTATCGCATGATAACACTGCAAGTATTAATGCTACATTTGGGAAGATGGGTGGCGATAAAGTTAAAGATCCTGATCAGATTCTTATTGTATTAGACCACAATGCTCCTCCTACCAATGCCAAGCTTGCCAACGATTACCAGAAAACAAGAGACATTGTGGACAAGCAAGGTATAACAAAATTCCATGATGTTGGAAAAGGCATTTGCCACCAGATTGTTTCTTATTATGCAAAACCTAATATGATCATTGTTGGCAGCGACAGCCATACATGCACCGCAGGAGCTTTCAATGCATTTGCAGCAGGTATTGACAGGACTGAAACTGCAGGCTTATGGAAGCAGGGCGAAACATGGTTCCGCGTTCCCGAATCAATTAAGATAACATTGAAAGGGAAATTGCAGGATGGCGTTTATGCAAAAGACCTTGCACTTTGGATAATTGGTATGATGGGTTCAAGCGGCGCAGATTATATGTCAATTGAATATCATGGAGAAGGTGTAAAAACCTTATCTATTGCCGACAGGATGACCATTGCAAACCTTGCTTCCGAGATGGGTGCAAAGAATGCTGTATTTCCTGCCGATGATGTTTTGGAAAAGTTCTTGGGCGAAAAAGCAAAAGGAACATGGGCTGATGCCGATGCTAAATATTACAAGGAATATACTATAAATCTAAACGATATTTTCCCTGTTGTTTCTGCTCCGCATAATGTTGATAATGTTAAATCAATTTCCGATGTTCAGGGCTTGGCTATTCAGCAGGCATTGATAGGTACCTGCACCAACGGCCGTTTGGAGGATCTAAGAATTGCGGCTAAGATACTCGAGGGTAAGAAGGTTGCCAAAACTGTTCAGTTGCTTATCATACCCGCATCGCAAATGATTTATATGCTGGCTATGGAAGAAGGTCTTATTACTACTTTCATGAAAGCAGGTGCCAATATTCTGGCTCCTTCTTGTGGTCCGTGTCTTGGAACAGGACAGGGTATACCAGCAGATGGATACAATGTTATTTCTACTGCAAACAGGAATTTCCTTGGTAGAATGGGCAATGAAAAAGCTAATATTTACCTTGCTTCTCCTGCTGCTGTAGCATGGTCAGCAATTAATGGCTGTATTACTGATCCTAGAGGAATTACAGCCCACGATAAATTCCCTTACGAAATCCCTCAAAGCAGTACGGTATTCATTAAAAAAGACGAAGACAGGTTGAGCGAAAGAACCTGGAACTATGCCGATGTTGATAATCTCAATACCGACCAAATGTTTGCCGGGAACCTCACCTACAATGTGAATAGTTCAGAAGCCGAAAAAATTATGCCGCATCTTTTTAAAGGATTCGATGATAGCTTTACCGAAAGGGTAAAAGCAGGCGATGTTCTTATTGCCGGCGCTAACTTTGGTTGCGGTAGTTCGCGCGAACACCCTTCTGTAGGGCTTGCTTTCGCAGGGGTTAAAGCCGTTATCTGTAAATCGGTTAACCGTATCTTCTATCGCTCATCAGTCAACCAGGGATTGCCTATACTTGTTGTTCCTCAGGCCGTGGATGCATACAAACAAGGCGATAAAGTGGATATTGATTTTGCCAAAGGGGAAATTCATATCAATTCTAAAGTTTTTAAATTTTCTCCTTTGCCCGATAAACTTATGGCGATATTTGATGCCAAAGGACTTGTAAATTATGTAAAAAAAGTGAAATGATTCATTTTGCGGCTTATAGAAAGGCGGAGCAAATTCTCCGCCTTTTCTTTTGATATTAGCTTTTATTAAAATCAAGTGAAACACCTGCCTTTTTCCCTTGATTCACTCTTGTATTCATCTTCTCATGGAATTAATTTTGTTTGCAGATAAACAAACATATCATTTAACTCTAAAAATTATAGCCATGAAAAAGATCATCCTTACAACAGCCATTTTAATTCTTGCAGGCATTTCTCCTGCACTCGCACAGCACAGAGACACATTGCATCCTGTAGCCGATGCCTATATTGTTACCATGGGCGGCGGTGGCGGCAAAAATACTTTTATGAAATTTGATATTTCATCTATTCCTCCCCGTAGTGTTGTTTCAAATGCAACTTTAATGGTATATGTTTCATTTAAATCGCTTAATTGGAACAGCAATTGCAGGTTTATGAATGTACACAGCCAAAATTGGACAGAAAGTGACCAGGAAACTACTTTGTGGGGCTACCAGCGCAGTGATACTGTATTACAGGCTATAAATTTCGGAATGATGCCCGGATGGACATCGTCAGTGGATCTGAAAGCGATATTCCTTCGTGATTACAATCAGTCAAACAGTTTTTGCACTATGATGCTTAAAGATCCTGATGACCCCACTATTGCTCCGGGCGGGATTAGTCCTGCAAGCAACCTAAAAGATAGCCTTATAGTAGGAAATATTTTTAACGACTACATTATTTTTTATCCGCGCGAAGCAACTAATCAGAATTATGTACCACGATTTATCATATCCTATAAAATAGCACCAACAGTTATAGTTCAACCTGTCAACCACACTGTTTGCGAAGGTGATAATGTTAATATCAATATAACTGCGAGCGGGGATACTTCCTTACATTACCAGTGGCAAAGAAATGATACCAATATAGACGGTGCGACATCAAATATATATGCCATAAATAATATTACGTCTATATCTGCTGGAAAATACAGATGCATAGTTACTAATTCTGTAGGGGCCGATACTAGTATCGAATCTGTCTTGACCGTTAACCCTTCACCGATAGCATATAATGTAACTGGTGGCGGTTCTTATTGCGCCGGAGGCACCGGATTAGATGTTGGCCTGTCCGGATCAACAGTAGGCATTAATTATGATTTATTCGCTGATGGTACCACAACCGGAATAATTATTGCCGGAACAGGTAATACAATCAGTTTCGGAAGCCAGACTGCAGCATCTTGCTATACTGTAATGGCAACAAATACGAATACATCCTGTGCAAATATCATGACTGGGAACACCTGTATAACAATAAATGCTTTACCAATCCCTGCTGCTTCTGCATCTCCCGATACTGTTTGTCAGGGTAATTGCACTACTCTCTATGCTTCAGGAGGCACGTCATATATATGGAGCAGCGGGAATACGAATGTTTGCCCGGCAAATACCGCCACCTATACGGTTACGGTAACTAATGCCGGTGGATGCTCAGCTACTGATTCTGTAAGTGTATATGTCGGCACCTGCACCGGAATAGCCGAAAGCCCTGTTCTGCAAAAAACAATACTATCGCCCAACCCTTTCTCTAGCTTCTCAGAAATTACTTCTGATAAAGATTTCAATAATGCTGAACTGACTATCTATGATGCTTCAGGAAATACGGTAAAGCAGATAAAAAATATTTCAGGTAACACTATTTTTATCAGCAGACAAGGAATGACAAATGGGACATATTTCTATAAAATATCCGGTCAGCATATGTTTACTTCTTCCGGCGAATTTATTGTGAATTGACAAAAAATAACCTAAGAGTTCCATGGCAATAAAACTCCGAAATCATCAGGTACCTTCATTTGAATGATTTCGGAGTTTTATATTTAAATGCTTAAGCTGATTATACTCCGATATCTTAACAAGGCCGAAGGAGTGTCGGTTATTTTCCACTGCTGAAAAGACATTCTTTGGCCTAAATACTTGCCTACGCTTTATTTTTGACCCTGTCATTCTTAAAAAAAATCACCTTGCTATATTTAAAATTGTAAATTTGCACGACTAACATTAATTAATTTTCTGATGGAACAAGAAATTAATACTAAAAAGAAGATATCTATAGCACGCAATTCCTTGAATTATGGTATCGTTATAGGCATAATAATGGTTATCATTTCATTGCTTTTATATGTCTTCAATTTAAGCGATCAGACATTTGTGCAATATCTTAGCCTTGCTATAATAATTGCAGGTATTATAATCGGCATTTTGAATTACAGGAACAAGATCAACGGCGGCTTTATCGCTTATGGTCAATCTCTTGGTTCAGGTGTCTTAACTGGACTTTTTGCTGCAATTGTGCTTTCAGTTTATACCATCATCTTCTTTAAATTCATCGATCCCGATATGGTAAATGTGATACTTAAAAAAGCTGAAGAAAACATGCGCGATCGTAACCAGAATATGACTGATGACCAGATTGATATGGCAATGAGTTATACCCGAAAATTCATGAACCCTTATATTATGGCTATAACCAGCACAATATGGCTGACATTTATGTCGTTTATAGCTTCGCTGATTATTTCTATTTTTACCAAGAAAACAGATAAGTCATTCGAATCAAACTTCAGATAATTTTCAATGGATATTTCAGTAATCATACCGCTATATAACGAAGAAGATTCTCTTCCCGAGCTTTCCGAATGGATAGTTAAAGTAATGAATGAGAATAATTTCTCTTATGAAGTTATTTTCATTGATGATGGAAGCACCGATACTTCATGGGAAGTAATAGAAACTCTTTCTTCAAAGAACCCCAATTTCAGAGGCATTAAATTCAGGAGGAATTATGGCAAATCGGCTGCATTGAATTGTGGTTTCCAGGATGCGAAGGGCGAAGTTGTTATTACCATGGATGCCGATCTGCAGGATTCGCCCGATGAAATCCCTGAATTATATAAGATGATCAAAGAACAAGGCTTTCACCTTGTTTCGGGATGGAAGAAAAAGAGGTTTGACCCTGTTTCTAAGACCATCCCTACCAAACTTTTCAATTGGGCTGCCCGCAGGATGACAAAAATCAAGCTTCATGATTTCAACTGCGGACTGAAAGCGTATAAGAAAGACGTTATTAAATGCATTGAAGTCTATGGCGAAATGCATCGCTATATTCCGGTTATTGCGAAATGGTCCGGCTTTACAAAGATATGTGAGAAAGTGGTTCAGCACCGTGAACGCAAATACGGCAAAACAAAATTCGGATGGGAACGCTTTATCAACGGTTTCCTTGATCTTATCTCCATTTCATTTGTCGGAAAATTCGGCAAAAGGCCCATGCATTTCTTCGGACTGTGGGGAACTTTACTTTTTATTATAGGCTTTATTATTGCAGGCTATCTGGCTTACGCTAAGATTGCGCTTGAAACATATAAAATGACCGAAAGACCTTTGTTCTATCTTGGCCTTTTATGCATGGTGATAGGTTCGCAAATGTTCCTTACCGGCTTTATTGCCGAGATGGTTTCGCGTAATTCTTCTGAAAGAAATACTTACCTTATTGAAAAGAAACTAGGCATTGGCAAGTGATGCTGTTTACAGTGATGTTTCGATAAACTGAAAGGTGTAATGGCAAAAGCTAAGATTGTAATCATCGGTTCAGCATATCCTCTTCGCGGCGGACTGGCAACATACAATGAAAGGCTTGCCCGCGCTTTTATGCAAAAAGGCGATGAAGTTATTATTGAAACATTCAGCCTTCAGTATCCATCTATCCTTTTCCCCGGAAAGACACAATATTCCGAAAGCCCCTCCCCTACTGATTTAAAGATAAATGTTACTGTAAATTCCATCAATCCTTTCAATTGGTTAAAAGTGGGAAGGAGTATACGCAGACTAAACCCTGATATTGTCATTATCAAATTCTGGATGCCTTTTATGGCGCCTTGCTTCGGGAAAATTGCCCGCATTATCAAGAAGAATAAAAATACCAAGGTCATTTCCATTATTGATAATATCATCCCTCACGAGAAAAGAAAAGGGGATAG
Source organism: Bacteroidales bacterium (assembly GCA_050013795.1). Taxonomy (GTDB): domain Bacteria; phylum Bacteroidota; class Bacteroidia; order Bacteroidales; family CG2-30-32-10; genus CAWHOW01. Next base: position 2,353 of record JBEKEO010000124.1, on the reverse strand, counting down.
ATTATTGGCTAACTATTTTGTAAAGACTGTTGATGGTTTTGTGGCCATGTCGAAGTCTGTAATGACCGACCTAGAAACGTTTGATAAGAACAAACCCAAGATATTTTGCCCGCATCCATTATATGATAACTTCGGCGCTGTAATTGAAAAGAATACTGCCAAACAAAAGCTCGGACTTGATGCTAATCTGAAATACATACTGTTCTTCGGTTTTATTAGGGATTATAAAGGGCTTGACCTATTGCTTGAAGCCATGCCGAAATGCATAGAAGCCGATAATTCCATCAGGCTGTTGGTGGCCGGTGAGTTTTATTCTAATTCCAAGCCTTTCTTCGAGTTGATCAAGAAGCATAAACTGGAAAAATATGTTTTAATGCATAACGATTTCATTCCTGATGAAAAGGTGGCTGATTATTTCTGCGCATCCGATATAGTGGTTCAGCCATACAAGGATGCCACGCAAAGCGGGGTTACGCAGATAGCGTATCATTTCAACAAGCCTATGATCGTTACTAATGTTGGCGGACTAGCTGAAATAATTCCCGATGGCAAGGTCGGCTTTATTGTTAAGCCTGTAGTTTCAGAGATTGCGGCTGCTATTGTGAAATTCTATAAAGAAAACAAGGAAGAAGAATTCTCCGGGAACGCTGCCATAGAGAAGCTGAAGTATTCATGGGATAAGATGGTTGAAGCAGTTGAACAGCTTGCAGGGAAATAAGATTCTTATTAATGAGAAACTAACATTTAAAAATGATTTTGGTTATAGGTTAATGGTTTAGAGAAGCCGGTTAAGTAACAGGTCATTGGTTAATAGGAAAACCCAAAGACCTAAGACATAAAACCTAACTCGCTGCCATGACTTAAAACCTAAGACCTGATTTCTTTCAATAAATTATTAATGTATCTTTGAAAATCAAAAATTATCATTATGCTTATTCGCAGTAAAGCGCCTTTACGCCTTGGCCTTGCAGGAGGCGGAACCGATGTGGCTCCTTATTCCGATATTTTCGGCGGAGCTATTTTAAATGCCACCGTCAGCATGTATGCCTATGCCACGCTGAAACCCACAACCAACGGCAAGATAGTGCTGAAATCGCTTGACAAAAAGGAAGAGTACTCTTTTAAATCTGCTACAAAGCTTGCTATTGATGGCAATCTCGACCTTCATAAAGGCGTTTACAACCGCATAGTGAAAGATTTCTCAAAGAAAGCGTTATCCTTCGAACTCTCAACATTTGTTGATGCTCCCGCCGGTTCAGGGCTTGGCACTTCATCTACGCTGGTGGTAGCTATCATAGGCGCATTTGCCGAATGGCTTAAACTGCCTTTGGGCGAATATGATATTGCCCATCTTGCCTTTGAGGTGGAACGCATCGACCTTAAAATGGCAGGTGGTAAGCAGGACCAGTATTCGGCTACCTTTGGCGGTGTGAACTTCATGGAGTTTACAAAGGATGATAAAGTGATAGTGAACCCCCTTAGGATAAAGGAGAAATACCTTAGCGAATTATCGAACAACCTTGTTTTGTATTATACCGAGACCAGCCGTTTATCCTCAAAGATAATAGAGAACCAGCAGAAGAACGTGAAAGCGAAGAACAAGAAATCGCTGGATGCCATGCACAAGCTGAAGGAACAGGCCATTAAAATGAAAGAATGCCTGCTTAAAGGAGGCAAATGGCGCAGGGCATTTCGAATACGTTGATTGATAAATTATACGAAACCGCTATGAAGAACGGAGCTACCGGTGGCAAAATATCGGGCGCTGGAGGCGGTGGCTTTATTTTCTTTTATTGTCCCGGCAATACCCGCTATAAAGTTATTGATGCCTTAATGAAATTTGGCGGGCAGGCCAAGCGCTACGACTTTACTGCGGCAGGACTTACTACCTGGACGATTTAAGTTGGGAGTTATTAGTTTTGAGTAGGCAGCGGCAGGAGGCAGTAAAAAAGTTCAATTTCCAATATCCAATATCGAACGCCAAATAATGAACTTCCTCACCTCTACTCCTTTTTATCTATTTGCCATTGAAGCAATGCTAATTTAGGGGTGCGCGTTTTATCTATTTGCTTTAACTGTAACATTAATTCTTTTCTTGTTATTTATAAATTGCCGTCTTGATTTTTTAATTAGAACAGTATTTCTATTTTTTTTCCTTACCAGTCTATTTGCAGATTCTATTTCTTTAATTCCATTGTCAAATTTAATGAACATAAACAATGAGCAGCAAAAACAGCAATTTGTCTTGAAAGCATTCGTATGTCCTTCGGTTATAGTTAAAACAGAACTGTCCATTTTGAATTGAAAAAACCCTTCTTGAAACAAGGGCAAATAATTTCCTAAAGAATCAATA
>JBEKEO010000123.1:0-9015 GCA_050013795.1 Bacteroidales bacterium | reverse complement strand
TCCAACCAAAACCGAAATAAAATTCCAGGATGATAAGAGCATGTATGCTATAATGAAATCGGCAGTAAAGCAATCGCTTGGGAAATTCAGCATTACGCCAAGTATTGATTTCAACCCGGAAAATTGTTTTGATGTTCCTCCTTTAAAAAACGGAGAAACCATAAAGCCGCCGACTATAAAGATAAATCCTGGCTACAATCCTTTTGAAAATAAAGGAAAGAAAGATTCATTTGTCCCTCCTCAATCATTGGTCAATAAATCCAATCGCGATAATTGGGAAAAGCTTTATCCACGCCATGCTGACAACCAGATGGAACTACCGAATTTGACTCAGCAGGAACAAGCAACTCAGCAGATAATCCACCCTGACTGGGATACAAAAGAGGTATTACAAAATACAGCAAAACAATATATGCAGTTGCATGCTTCCTATATTGTAACACAGGTTAAATCAGGTGTTATGATGCTTGACCAGCAACTGGCACATGAACGTATTTTATTTGAGCAATTTTGTGAACTGCTTGAGAAAAGGGAATCACACCCGCAGCAACGGCAGTTGTTTCCGCAGGTAGTTGAATTCTCATCAACGGATATCGCATTGATAAAAGAAATAGCAAACGATATAAAAATTCTCGGTTTCGATATTGATGAATTCGGGCAGGGGGCTTTTGTGGTTAACGGTATTCCTGCCGATCTTCCCGAAAGCAATATTAAAAATACGCTTGAAGGTTTGCTTGAAAGTTATAAGCAAAGCAAAAGCATGGTAAGTCAGAACAGGAATACGATTATCGCAAAAACATTATCAAAGAACATGTCGGTAAAACGTGGAAAGGTTCTGCAGCAGGAAGAGATGAGTTCGCTGGTTGACCAGCTTTTTGCCTGTAAAGCGCCGTTTGTATCTGTTGATGGTAAATCAACTATGTTTATTTTATCACTTGAAGAACTTGATAAAAGATTTAAATAAATTGCAATAAATCTGCACAATTATAGACAGAAATATATGAAGACACATAAAGAAATGAAAGCTGAATACAAGCAAATGAAATTCAGGATGGGTGTTTTCCAGATAAGGAATATTGCAAACAACAAAATACTTATAGGCAGGAACCTTCAGCTTGATAACGAATGGAATTCACATAAATTCCAGTTAAATGCAGGTATGCACGGGAATGAAACCCTACAGAAAGAATGGAAAGAGTACGGTGCAGATAATTTTGTTTACGAGATACTTAATATTATTGAGGAATCGAATGACAAACCCCGCGATTATGCGAAGGAAATCAAAGCACTTGAAGAATTGTATCTTGAGAAACTTCAACCTTATGATGATAAAGGGTACAATATAAGGACACACAATATAATTTAATCAATATTAAGAAAAAGTAAATATGGAACAGTTCAGGCCTACAGGATTCAGGATATTGCCCCCCGTTGTTAAGAACTTACTTATTATAAATGGTTTGTTTTACCTTGCTACTATTGCATTACAGTCTTCTATACATAGAGACCTAACCAATATTTTGGGTATGCATTACTTCGGCTCCAAATTATTCGAGCCATACCAGATAATTACCTATATGTTCATGCATGGCAGTCTGATGCATATTTTCTTCAATATGTTTGCGCTTTGGATGTTTGGCAGCGCCATCGAGAACTACTGGGGACCGAAAAGATTTCTTACCTATTATATGGTTACAGGCGTAGGTGCTATTCTTATTCAAATGCTTGTTCAGTATATTCAGATATCCAATGTTGAAGCTCAAATGACACAGGGGCAGATAAACATTGTTTTATCAGATGGATTAAACTACTTGCAACAAAATCAGAATTTCATGGACCCATCGATGGGCAAGCTTAATCTGCTTTATAATGCATCCACCATTGGGGCATCGGGCGCTGTTTTCGGCATACTGCTTGCCTTTGGAATGATGTTCCCGAATTCTATCATTTACATCTATTTTGCTATCCCCATGAAGGCAAAATGGCTGGTCATTGCTTACGGAGCGTTGGAATTGTATTCCGGTTTTTCAAATAATCCCGGCGATGACGTTGCTCATTTCGCTCATCTTGGAGGCATGCTGTTTGGCTTCATAATGATAATGTACTGGCAGAAAAGAATTAAGAATATCAATATATTTGGTAACCTTTTCAAAAAGAAATCAAACATGCACGTTGAGTACGGGAAGGGACGACCGCTAAGCGATGATGAATACAATGCCGAACGTGCCGAAAAGCAAAAGAAAATGGATGCCATACTCGACAAGATATCCAAACGCGGTTACGACAGCTTAACGCCTGAAGAAAAACAATTCCTTTTCAGGGAAGGGAATAAAAAATAATATTTTTGTATTATTACTTTTTGAGCCCTTACGCGCATTATGAAAAATAAGAAAGCCAAGTCAAAGCGCAAAACTTCTTTCTTTAAGAAACTGATGTTGTTTTTCAATATCATTGTTGCGTTATGCCTTATTGTTTCTTATGCTGCGGCTTATGTAAGTCCTGATGAATACTGGTTCGTCGCTTTTTTCGGCATTGCCTATCCCCTGCTACTTATTGCCAACATCGCCTTTATTATTTTCTGGCTTATTGCAAAGAGAAAGTTTGCACTATTTTCATTTGTCGTTATTCTTATCGGTTATAATAATTTGTACCATATGGTGCAGTCGAGCAGGAGATATGATACCGGCGAGTTGAAAAATGCAATAAAGGTTCTGTCATTTAATGTGCGCGTTTTCGATATATATCATTACCTGCCTGCAGGCAAAGCAGGCAAAAAGAAATGGGCTTATGATTTTACCAACAGGAATAAGATATATAATTTCCTGCATAGGGAACAGCCCGATATTATTTGTTTCCAGGAATATGTCCACGATGCCACGCATAGCTTCAATACTACCGATACGCTGAAGAAATTCCTTCTGGCGAAAAATTGTCATTTTGATTATACGGTGAATTCGAAGAATATGAATTATTTTGGAATTGCTACTTATACCAAATATCCCATACTTGATACCGGAAGAGTTGAGTTTGCAACAAAATCAGGTAATATGTGTACGTATACAGATGTGAAAATCGATAATGAAAAGGTGAGGATTTATAACGTGCATTTTGAATCCATACATTTAGAGGAAGAAGATTATATTTTTGCGGAGAACTATGCCAAGAGCAAGCATAAGAAAGCAGAAGCAGATGCCACAACAAGGTCGGAAAAGATTTTAAAACGTTTGAAAAAAGCTTTTATCATTCGTGCTGCCCAGTCGCGGGTAGTTGCCGAACATATTAAAAATTGTAAATACCCTATCATCTTGTGCGGTGATTTCAATGACACTCCCAATTCCTATGTGTATCATAATGTCACTTCCGAGCTTACAGATTCCTTTGTTGAGAGCGGTAATGGATTCGGACAATCATATGCAGGAGTTTATCCTTCGTTTCGCATTGATTATATCATGCACAGCAAGGATTTCAAGTCTTACAACTTCGAAACTGTTAACGAAGAAATGTCGGATCACTATCCTGTGAAATGTTATTTGAAATTCAATAAGGAAAATTAGATGGTTGACTTTGAACTTACTGCGGAGTTTCAGCCAACCGGCGACCAGCCTGAAGCTATTAAACAATTGGTGGATGGAATCAAAAGGAATGATTTTGCTCAAACTTTGTTAGGAGTTACAGGTTCTGGAAAAACATTTACCATTGCAAATGTTATACAGGAAGTAAAGAAACCTACCCTTATTTTCAGCCACAATAAAACGCTGGCAGCACAGTTGTATGGTGAATTCAAGCAGTTTTTTCCTAAAAATGCAGTGGAGTATTTTGTTTCTTATTACGATTATTACCAGCCTGAGGCCTATCTGCCAACCACGAATACCTATATAGAGAAAGACCTTTCCATCAATGATGAAATAGAGAAATTAAGGTTAAGTACTTCTTCTTCGCTATTGTCTGGCAGAAGAGATATTATCGTTGTTTCGAGTGTTTCGTGCATTTATGGTATCGGAAATCCGGAAGATTTTACTTCCAGTGTCATTCATATAAACAAGGGTGAAAAGGTAAGTCGGAATAAGATATTGCATCAACTGGTCGCTTCACTATATTCAAGAAATGAACTAAATTTTAATCGCGGTCATTTTCGTGTAAAGGGAGATACTGTTGATATCTTCCCTGCTTATGCTGATATTGCTTACCGCATTGGTTTCTTCGGTGATGAGATTGAAAATATAGAATCCTTCGACCCTGTGAATGGCTATAAAATAGAAGAGTTCAGCAATGTAAATATTTATCCTGCCAATATTTTTGTTACCTCACAGGATAAGATGAAATCTGCTATCACCGAGATACAGGATGACATGTATAAGCAGGCTGCATATTTTCGTGAAATTGGGAAAGAGCAGGAAGCCAAGCGTCTTGAAGACCGTGTTTCTTATGATATTGAGATGATGATTGAACTTGGTTATTGTTCAGGCATTGAAAACTATTCAAGATATTTCGACAGCAGGAAACCGGGTTCGCGTCCCTTCTGCCTTATTGATTATTTCCCCGATGATTATTTGATGGTGATTGATGAAAGCCATGCTACTGTACCTCAAATAAAAGGTATGTATGGTGGCGATCGTTCGCGTAAGCAGGTGCTGGTGGAATATGGTTTCCGTTTACCATCTGCCATGGATAACCGTCCGCTTAAGTTTGATGAATTTGAAGCGATGATGAACCAGGTGATATTTGTCAGCGCCACTCCTACTGATTATGAAATGCAGAAATCGGAAGGCATATTAGTGGAACAACTTATCAGGCCAACCGGTTTGCTTGATCCTGTGATTGAGGTAAGGCCCTGCCAGAACCAGATAGATGATCTGTTGGATGAAATAGAAAAAAGAGTTCAACTGAAAGAAAGGGTGCTGGTAACAACGCTCACCAAACGAATGGCCGAAGAACTTGCCAAATACCTGACCAAACTGGATATTAAATGCCGTTATATCCACTCTGATGTTGACACCCTTGACAGGGTAGAAATATTAAGAGACCTCCGAATGGGTGTATTTGATGTGCTTATTGGTGTTAACCTTCTTCGTGAAGGACTTGATCTGCCAGAAGTTTCGCTGGTCGCTATACTCGATGCAGATAAAGAAGGATTCTTACGTTCTGCCAGATCACTTACGCAAACAGCAGGAAGGGCAGCAAGAAACCTTAACAGCAAAGTTATTTTTTATGCTGATAAGATAACCGAATCCATGCAGCGCACTATGGATGAAACCGACCGCAGGCGTATAAAGCAATTAAAATACAACGAAGAGAATAATATTACTCCTACACAGATCACTAAGTCCACCCAGTCCATCATGGGCCAAACATCCGTGGCCGATGCTAAAGGAAAAACTCCAAGAGCATATGTGGAAAAGGATACTTTTGATGTTGCTGCTGACCCAGTAGTTCAGTATATGAGCAAGGAACAACTCCAAAAGAATATCTCAAAAGTCAGACGAGAGATGGAAAAAGCGGCCAAAGAGCTTGATTTTATTGAAGCTGCTCGCTTACGCGACGAGATGCTCGCTTTACAAAAAATGGTAGAAAAGGATAATTAATGAAAGGTTATTGAGTTCCTGACTTTAACCACTCGTACCATTTCTTCATGCCTTCACCTGTCTTTACCGATAATTCAATGAATTCCAAATGATGGTTTACTCGTAAAGCATATTCTTTGGCTTTCTCCACATTAAAGTCAACATAAGGTAAAAGGTCTGTCTTATTAATAATGCAAAGGTCTGATGTCATGAACATGTTTGGATATTTGATAGGCTTGTCTTCACCTTCAGTAACACTGATAATAACAACTCTTTTAGCTTCGCCCAGATCAAACAATGATGGACAGACAAGATTACCTACATTCTCAATTATCAACAATGACCTTTCAGCAACATCAAGCTTCTTCACGGCCTTGTTTATCATATCAGCATCAAGATGGCAACCATTCCCTGTATTAATCTGTACTACAGGAACGCCTGTTGCATTAATGCGGTTGGCATCGTTCATGGTCTGTTGGTCGCCTTCTATAACAAAGAATTTTATTTCTTTCTTCAAATCATTAATGGTTTTTTCCAGCAGGCTTGTCTTACCTGAACCCGGAGAGCTTACAAGATTCAGAGTATAAATATTCTTTGCTTCAAAATAACCACGGTTCCTTTCGGCAAGTTTGTCATTCTTCTGCATGATATCCTGCTCTATCAAAACTTCATGGCTGTGGGTATGTCCGTCATCATGTGTATGGGAGTGGTCATGATTGTGATCGTGTTCCTTTTCATGCTCATGATCCTCATGTTTGTGGTCGTGCTTGTAATCATGATGGTGATGGTGAGTATGCTTATTTCCGTCATGTTCATGGTCGTGCTCATGATTGTATTCATGAGAGTGCTCGTGGTGATGCTCTTCACCGGGTTTTCTTATCGTTACATGGTCGTCAGGCTGACCGCATCCACAGGTATCACACATATCAATTGATTTAAAATCTTTACAAATTTACTCAATTTTAATTGATTTTACTTTTAATTCTTTCCCTTGTATAATGTCAAATTGAAGGCTGCCGCAATGCGGACAAAGGGTATAAATATCTTCCACTTCAAATTCTTTTTTGCAGTTTAAACATTTTGCTTTAGCATTGAAAATATTCATTTTGATCTTTGCACCTTCCATAATTGTATCTTTCACAGCAATATCCAAAGCAAATTCAAGGGTTTCTGGTATCACACCTGAAATGGTTCCAATATCAAGCTCCACCTCAGAAACTCTTGCTGCATGAAGTTTCTCAGCGTTATCCATTACGATCTCAATTATATTTTGTGCTATACTTAATTCGTGCATTTCTAAAGTTTAACAAATCCGTGGTAACTGCTCTCCGGCCAGCATATCGATGATCCTTTTTCCACCTATTCCTGTCTTCATCACAACCATTCCCTTATTTGCTTCAGTGATCTCTCCTATTATAGCAGCATTCTTCCCATTTATATCTTTTTTCAAGGTATCAAGTACTTTTCCCGCATCATCTTTCCCAACTATCATCACAACTTTTCCTTCATTCGCCATATACAAAGGATCAAATCCGAATATTTCACATAATCCTCTTACACTTTCCTGCACCGGGAGAGCATCTTCCAAAAGTTCAATTCCAAGTTTATGTTTCTCTGCCAGTTCACATATCACAGTTGCAAGCCCGCCACGGGTAGCATCACGCATGAATTTAACCTTGTCAGTTACAGAAAGCACTTTTGAAATAAGTTCATTTAATGGAGCACAATCAGATAATACACTGTTTGAATATTCAATACTGTTTCGCGCACACAATATGGCTGTTCCATGATCACCAATATTCCCATTGATAATAACTTTATCTCCAACCATTATTTCTTTTCCAAAACTGATATTCTTTTGCTTTTCATGAAGAATGCCAATACCGGAAGTATTGATAAATATCTTATCACACTTTCCTTTATCCACAACCTTTGTATCACCTGTCACAATTTTCACTCCTGCTTTCTCTGCTTCTTCAGCCATTGATTTTACTATGATCTCAAGATCAGATATAAGCAATCCTTCTTCAATGATAAACCCGCAACTTAAATATAACGGCTTTGCACCAGAAACTGACAGATCATTCACTGTGCCACATACAGCAAGTTTACCGATATTTCCTCCGGGAAAAATAATCGGATCCACGACATAAGAATCGGTAGTAAATGCAATCAGGCTGCTGTCGATATTGAGGATGGCAGAATCTGTCTGTTCCTGTAAAATATCATTACTGAAATATTTTACAAACAAACTGCTTATCAACTCATGTGTTATCTTCCCCCCGGCACCGTGATTTAGAAGAATTGTATCGTTTTTCATGAAAACATTATATTTTCTAATTGCTGCAAAATTACATTTTATGCCGCACATTCACCTCTAATTACAATTAATATTTTAAAACTTAATTAATAAACATAATCTCTACTTTTGTAAACAGGTATAATTTAATTTCATGATTTTACTGGCGCCTTTACAAGGTTATACAGATTTTATTTTCCGTAATGTCTATAACAGGCATTATAACGGGATTGATATCGCTGTAAGCCCTTTTATTTCTCTTACACAGAGGAAAAGTAATACGCTAAGTACAGCTAAGGATGTACTTCCTGCCAATAATCATGGAATGCCTGTAATTCCGCAATTGATGGGAAGCAACCCGGAACAGTTTATTCGTTTTGCAAGGATTCTCAGTGACTGGGGTTATGATACCCTCAATTGGAATCTTGGCTGCCCTATAAAACACATAGCACGAAAAAAAAGAGGATCAGGCTTGTTGCCATATCCTGAATTAGTCAGGGATATTCTTGAAAAGATCATACCAAATATTCCACAACGCCTGTCAATAAAACTAAGGCTTGGGTTAAACAATGTCAATGAAATATACCAGATCATCCCTGTACTTAATGATTTCACTTTGGAAAATATTATTATTCATCCCCGTATAGGTACACAGATGTACGAAGGCGAGGTGCATCATGATATTCTGCAAAATTGTCTTCCTCTATTTAAGCATGAAATTATATACAATGGTGATATTTTTACTGTTAATGATTTCCAGATCATTCAAAATAAATATCCAACAATTCAAAAATGGATGATAGGCAGAGGAGTATTATTAAATCCGCTTCTTCCTGCAACTATCAAACAACACCAATTACTTTCCCCTGAAAAAAGCAAAGAAATATATTCTTCATTTATTTTTGATCTTTACAGTGAAATGCTGATATTCCTCCCTGAAAACAGTATGATAGATAAAGCAAAAGATATGTGGAAATTTTTCAGCAGGCGATTTTTAGAATCTGAAAAAGTTCTAAGCGAAATTACGCATGCTCATTCGAAAGAGGAAATACTATTGATCACAAGAAAAATAATTGCAGAAGAAATAATGAACGACTGATTTGAGTTTTAATTATCTGATAAATATTGTTTGATTATTAAATATTACCCTATCTC
>JBEKEO010000122.1:0-9022 GCA_050013795.1 Bacteroidales bacterium | reverse complement strand
TTTTTATTTACCAAATTACCCCCCCTTGGGGCTAAACCTTTTTTTTTTAATTTTTTTTTTTTTTTTGGGGGGGGTTGTGGTGGCTTTTCGCCTTGCGCCAACCCCCACCTCATCCCCCTTTTATCCTTCAATCAAACATGTCATTCCGATCCGCCGGCTGGCGGAGAGGAATCTCAATAAATTAGGATATAAAATTATCTGTGCGTAGTATGAGTAATATGTCTCTCATTTAAAATTATACTGATAATCCGGATTTTCTTTCATTATTTTCATACTTTGGGGATAGTTCTCAATGAACCAGACCATAAATGCAGTTACATTAATTTTATCTGCCAGCATTTTCTGACGGCGCCTCTGAAACTCTTCTTTAAGGTTAGCAACAGATAAAAGCTCATTTATTTTTTCAGTCATTTTATCAAAATCAGCTGGTTGGTATGAAAAACATAATTGGTATTTATCCTCTAGTTCATTTGGTACAGAAAGCTTTCCTGCAAATGTATTGCATTTTAATGTCGGGATGCCAAGAACTGCTGCTTCTGATGTCATCGTCTGGCTATCGCCTAAGAACATGGTAGAAAAAGCCATCAATGAATGTATCTTTTCAGGACTAATACTTAAACGGTATTCTTTCAGTTCAGGTTCAATTTCCCGTTCAGTTGTAATAAATACCTTCCCATATGGTTTTAATAATTCAATCAATTGAAGTTTCCGGTTCAATGATAGTCCTTTCGCCCCAATGTCATGGTGAGCTTTAAAGACGTTAAAACGCATGATGAAAAAAGTATCTTTTTCAGACAAGCCAATTTCTTTTAGAACTGACGGATAAGGTGTAAAATATTTTGGATGCAAATAACATAATTCATGCGTGCCATTATAATAGATGGTATCCTTCCTGTTTTTCCTGCCTTTTAAAGCTTCAGGAGCTAATAAAGAATCGGCAAAAGGATTGACATATTTTGCCACTAAAGGCTGTACGCTATCGTCGTCATCGTCAAAAACAACAGATTTAACTCCTGATATTTTTGAAACATGCGCTACCGATACGGATGTCCCTATGGCTATATCAATTCTTTTCTGAAGGCAAATTTTAAGTATTATAAAATCATATAAAAATTGTTTCCATATCTTGCCAGGCAAACTATCTGATTTTTTTGGAAGCACATAATATTTAAATCCATAATAAGTAAGCAAATGTTTGGCAATATCAATATCTTTCACGGTCCAATAAACCTGATGCCCTTTTTTTTCAAGCTCATTTGCAAGGTTTCTATAGTAATGTACATGCGCAGGATGCCCTATATCAATAAGAATTTTCAATAATTCAATTTTTTAATAATACTTAATCCCATTTTCCCTAATTTAAATAAAAAAGGATTATATACTTTAATGAATCTGCCATGTTCTAACAATTCACCACCAAATTCAGATTTATATTTTCTTACACCATATTCCTTATCAGGTTTCCCGGCACCCATAAGATCCACTTTCTGCAAATTATTATTTACTCCGAATTCAATTGCAGCTATGATCGCTAAATGCGTCGGGAAAATTTTCGGATGATAATCACGCAAGCCGCAATAATACATGGTATAAATTGATTTATTGGGGTAATACAAACAAAACGTACCGCCAATTATCCGTACATTATGCTTAACAATAAAAACTTTTCCAACAGCAGAATTAAAAAGCCTGATAAAAAAATCCATTTCAGGCAAGGGTAGCTTAACACGATTCTTATATAGTTGAGACAAAATATTGTATAAAGCAGTTACATCTTCAGTATTTTCTGCTTCTTTTGCAATTGTTCCCTCTTTTATTGACATTTGGATCTCTCTTCGCCTGTTGTATTTCATGGCTCCGAGTATATCATCCATAGTTTTCCCCTGCAGGGAAATCTGAATATTCAGATATGGTATATAATTCCAGCCATTTTTAAGGAAACAATCTTTATATGAACTATAATCATTAAAGTTCCTTGTTTCAGCATAAATTACTCTATGTTTTAATTCTTTATTAATAGCTGAAAACAATGTCTTTAATGCAAGCTTTCCTTTTTCACTGTTGTCAACTAAAGGTCCTCCATAAATTATTGCTCTTCTTGAAAAATATCCTTTTATCCCTTTTTCTTTTTGAAAAGTTACAAGGCAAAGCGTCAGGAGTTCATCGTTTTCTTCAACAATAAATACTTCGGCTGATAAACCAGAAACGGAATTAAAAAAAACAAAATATTCGGGAGTTTGGAAAGGCGAAGAAAATGGACTTTTATTTAATAGATATTTCCATTTATCTCTATTAATTTTATTATATTCAGTTATTATTTTATAATCATTTATCAAAATTAAGGTGTTTTGTAATTTTAATTAAGAAATGGATTTATTTATTTATTTTTTTACATGCAAAAAGTAGCCAGGGGCTTTGATATAACCATTTATTTAATCTTAAAATTGATTCAAGTTTTGAGAATAAAGGAATCAATATATTATTGGAATTTACTCTAAATGGCATCCAATTAAATCCTTTTATGTCTATTATTTCAAAACCGGAATCTGAAATATCCTTTAAATAATCCTTAAAAAAAAGATTATTGTATTTGGTTTTTTTTCTTCTCCAATTTCTAATTTTAAATCGCCAACTATCTTTATTGTGAACACTAAAAATAAATAAACTTTGATTATTAGTAAAAGATTTGACTTTATTTAAAAATGAAACAAAATCATCAAAATAGTCAACTACTTCAATAGCAATAGCCATATCGTATTTTATTACACTTTGAAAAGTAAATACATCTGAACAAAATGCCTTTTTATGTCCTCTTTCTTTAATAAGTGAAATCGCTTCTTCAGATTTATCTACTACTGTTACTTCATGACCCTCTTTTGATAATAAAATCGCAAATCTTCCACTACCTCCACCCAAATCTATTATCTTTAAATTATGACCTTCAGGTATATGATCTTTAATAAATTTATACTCGGTTTTTGTTTTATAAAAACCGGCGCGGTTATAATATCCTTCCGGGTTTTTTATATCCCACAAACTCTTCATGTTTTTTTGAATTTATACCAAAACGGTTTTATATACTTCAATAATTTTTTTAGCAACTGTTTCTGAATCCAGGCCCAATTCAATTATTCGTTCTCTGCCTTTTGTACTGCCTTTATTTTTGCCGAACTCAATAGCAAGTTTTATTTTTTCTGCAACATCTTGCGGAGCAAATGATATAATATAACAACCACTGATATTTCCAATCAGCCATTCAATATCTCCCACATTTGTTGCAACTATCGGGCGATTGCAGGCCATAGCTTCTTTAATAACATTAGGCGAACCTTCATGTAAACTCGTTAATAATATTATATCTGATGCATTATACCAATATACCATTTTTTCATTATCAACTTCACAAAGTGTTTTTAATACACACGTAAAACCTAAAATACCAATAGCTTGTAGGCATAGTTTAAAATTTTTTTCTGGACGGGAAACATCAGCAGCAAACAAAACAATCCTATCTTCTAAAGACCATCCGAGCTTTTGGCGAGCTTCCATTTTATTTACAGGATAAAACTTCTTTATGTTCACTCCATTAGGTAATACTACAATATTGGAAATCTTAACGGACTTTTTCATATCCTGAGATTTCACTATACATGCTTTCCAGAAAAAATGATTAAAAAATTTAATGATATACCTGTTTCGTTTATTTGATTTAACGTCACTGCCCATCAGTGATACTATCAAAGGCCTTGCACCAGCAAATGTCGCTACATAAGCCGAAAGCGAGTAATGAGCATGAATAATATCAAAAGTATTTGATTTTAGAAATTTTTGCAGGATAAATATATGGCGGATATATGACCATAAACCCTTACCTCTTATTGTAAAAAAGTCAACCTGAATTTCCCTGCAAATAAGAGATTCGCCCTGATTTTTAATGATCGAACTAATTCCTTCTTTAGCATTCCCGCTTGAAATGAACAGGACTTTCATTTATTTTAAAGTAATTCGATTAATTTTTTTAATCCGTTTTTGAAATCTATTGAAACCTTGAAACCCAATTTAGTTTCCTATTGAAAAGTTATCCAAAACACTTACATCATGCCTCTCCTCACAAAGTCGTTTTACTATATTTAAACCGATAAAACTGGCAATACCTACGGTTACTAAAAATTGCGCCATAATTAGTATTTATTTTATAAACTCATTTGCCATCATTAACGTCCAAATAAAGTTGCCATTATCTCTAACACCTTTTACATTATCTTTGATTATTTGATTGACAATGTTTTCATCACAAATGGATTTAATTTTTTTTAACTCTAAAAGCTGCAAAGTATTATCATCCTTAAACCATTCGCGCAAAGGAACCCCAAATCCTCTTTTAGGTGTTTTAAGCAAATTCTTTGGCAATTGCTTCCCTATTGTTTTCCTTAAAACACTTTTTCGCTCCCACCCTTGCAACTTAACATTTTTATCAACCATTGCCATAAATTCAATCATCCGGAAATCTAAAAAAGGGGCTCGTGTTTCTAATGAATTTGCCATACTCATTCTGTCAACTTTTACAAGATAATCATTCGGAAGATCATATTTAAAATTCAAATACATGAGTTTGTAAAAATCATCATTATAGGGGATATGATTTACCAAGTCCCGAAAATAATCTTCAAAATTAATTTTATCATGAATATTAGCAGTAAGACTTTTAATTAATTCTAAAGGGGTATAACATATTTTATTCGCAATTCTTTCATTAAAATGCAAACTAGCTGTTTTAAAAACGCTTTCCACTCTGTTTAATTTATATCGCAGTCCGCCATTGAAGCTTTTAGCTATAAATTTTACTGTTTTAGGTAATAATGTTTGCAAAAACTTTGGCATCTTGGAATATTTTTCACTGAATTTATTTCCAGCATAAGAATTATACCCCGAAAGTACCTCATCACCGCCATCACCAGTTAAAACCATTTTAACATTATCAACGGCAAAATGTGATACCTGCCATGTAGGAATAGCAGAGCTATCGCCAAAAGGTTCGTCAAAATGAAAAGTTGCCTTTTCTAATGCTTCTGTAACACTTGTAGGATTCACTGTTCCGGAATGATGGTTAGTTCTAAACTTTTTTGCAACTTCTAATGCTAAAGCAGATTCGTCAAATGCTTTTTCAGGAAATCCTATAGTAAAAGTTTCTATCGGGTGGCTTGAAATTTTTGACATTAATGCCACTATGCTCGATGAATCTAATCCGCCACTTAAAAAAGCACCAAAAGGTACATCGCTTCTCATTCTGATTTTTACTGAATCTTCAAAAAGATTTGCGAATTCTTCATAAATTTTAGATTTGTCCGCAAGCATATTTTCTTCATCAATTGCAGGTAAGTCCCAATATTTAATTTCTTTGATACCCATGGAATTAGCAATGATGAAATATCCAGGTCTGAGCTTAAATATATTTTTATAAAAAGTAAAGGGCAAAGGAATATTTGTTAAAACCATATAAATTTCCATTAATTCAGGGCGAATTGTTTTAGGCACTCCATATTCAAACAGTGATTTTATTTCTGAAGAAAAAACAAGTGTATTATTAAAAACAGAGTAATTCAAAGGTTTCTCACCTATTCTGTCTCTGGATAATAATAATTGTTGCTTGTTTTCATCCCATAATGCAAATGCCCACATTCCATTAAACTTTTTCTGGCAATCAATGCCCCATTCTTTATATGACTCAATAACCACCTCAGTATCTGAAGTCGTTTTAAAAACATGACCTTTTTTTTTAAGTTCTTCTTTTAATTCAATATAGTTATAAATTTCACCATTTAACACTAAGGCAATACTTTTATCATTATTAAACATGGGTTGATCACCGGTCTGTAAATCAATTATGGATAATCGTCTATGACCTAATCCAATATTGTTTTTGATAAAAAATCCCTCACCATCAGGTCCGCGATGTTTAATAATATCTGTCATTTTTTTTAACAGGGTATTATCAACTACTCTTTCTTTATCAAAATGAAAAATTCCGGTAATTCCGCACATATATTATTCCTTGTTTTTTAAAGCCCTGCCTTCAATACCATTATATCCATAATGCACATTAATGTTAACCAAGCCTTCTTCAATATGCCATTTTTAAAAATTTTTCAATGTTGCAGGAAAATCATATGCGGGAGATACCATATCATAAGTGTCCAATATCGCCCATTCTTTTAATAACTTTTTATCAGCATTTTTTAATCTCTGGGAATAATCTGCAATCATTAATTGCCAATTTATCATTTTTCCAATTTTAGGTATTTTTATGATTAATAATGCGATTGGCCACATAAAGTTTATATATTTCACAGTCAATTTATATAATTTATCAGGATTCATTCGCTTTGTAAATAAACGTATAAAATATTTGGGTGTCAATATTATCTGGCCAATACTTTTCAAATATATCAGTACAAATATATCCTCCCTAATACATTCCTCTTCCTGCCAGTTTAAACCAGTTCCATCCAATAATCAAAAGGGCCATTAGTGCTAAAAAAGGAATATAATATCTCTTGTTTTTTTGATTTGTCTGAGTTATTCCGTAAGCTGCCAAAATAATTAAAAAAGGAACGGCAGGTAAATGAAACCGTTCTGAAATAGCAAATCCGCTTAATGCCAGTACGGCTAAATACCCAAATAAAAAAGATAATATCAATATATTTTGCTTTATTTTTTTTAATTGCCAGATAACAATCAGTGAAATATAAACAAAAAAAGAAAAAATATTCTTGGTAAAATATCCTCCATTTAATAACATTTGATTATCCTGCCCGTCTACATTAACCAAAGTAGGAAATGGCGCTGATATCATTGCCGGAGCAAATATTTTTGCAGATCCATACTTTGCTAATTTATTTCCTCCTTTGGCATCTGTACGCCATTGCATGCTAGTTATCTGATTACTATCTTTATCTTTCCACAAAAAAGAAATTTCCTTTTCTATATTACCTCCAATAAAAAAGTAAGAATAAATAATTGTACCGGTAACAAATAAAACCCGGGATAAATTATTTGTTTTTTGACCGGAAAGAAATATATAAGAAATAAATGCCAGAAATATTGTTACAGCTAAAACAGTTCTTAGTGTAAATAATAAAAACATTATAATTAAAACATATAAAATATTAATAGAGTTTAATTTATTTGTTCTCATAAAATAATCAAAACGTTCAATAACTAAGACAGTTAAAAAAACCATTTCAGTTTCTTTTACATGCAATCCACAATAATAAATTAAATTAGGAAAAAGCATTGAAATAATGCCTGCCAGCCGCCCTGCCGGTTCTCCGAAATTACGTTTTGCTAACTTGTAAATTAATAAACATGTATATGCGCTGATAATTGCTTTAATAATACGGAGCAATAAAATATTAACTCCAAATATTTTATACATTATTGTTAGATAAACAGGGTATCCTGTATCAGACCAACCGTTTTTTAACATTGGTGTTAAAGCATTAAAATAATCACCATTATTTAATGCTGATAATCTTAATATAGCTTCCTCATGGTAACCCATGGAATCTGCTGCATCAAATTCAAATGGTTGCCCCGTCATGTATAAATAAAAGAAGTAAATTATAACAACATAAATGATTCTTATTAATAATGCCGTTTGTATTAGCTTTTTGGTAAAAAGTTTGTTAGAAATATCAGACCAATTTTTTGAAAGAATATTGGTAAAATAAAAAAAACAAACAACCTCAATTATTCCCAAAAATATCCATATTATAGGTAATGGATGCATAAAAACAACCGAACAACCAACTAATAAAATAAAATAAAGAGCTATTGCTATTGAAGTAAAATATTTAGGGAGATAGGTTAACACATTGAATTGTTTAACTATTGAATTGTTGAACTGCTTATTGCTCTAACACATGTTATTTGTTCATAATTTATCTTTAGTAAACATTCTCCATTTCAATCTGATTAAATAATCCGCAAATTTCAGCCCTAATATTCTTCTAATAATAAAGTTTTTTATTTTTCCCATAGTATTGGGTGGGTTATTCCAGGAACCAGTAAAATGATGAATACAATAAGTATTTTTAGTCAATTTTAGAACTCCCGTACTGGTTTTCGGACAAAAATAATCTTTCGGAAACGCATGCATGTTTTTTTTATAAACTTGATATTTACCATTTAACTCAAATCCATTCTCATTCATTATCCGTGAAATAGTTTGAGTATTAGTAGTCATATCATAAGTACCGTCGGGCTTCAAAAAATGAACTCCATCATAATAAGCTAATTGTTCCGTTACCCAAATACCTCCTTTTTCACTCGCCATAATTCCAGTTGGAAATGAAGAATACTTATTGCTTTCATAACCCGAAAATGCAGGCAAATATAATAATTCATTCAATGATTTTAATACTTCCACATCGGTATCCATGTATATCCCACCTTCTCTGAACAAAGCAAACAACCGTACGTAATCTGTTACAAAGGCATATTTTTGTGCCCCATAAGCTTCTTTCACATAAGGTACAGAATTAATATCAAAGATATCTTCATTCCAAAGTTTTAATTTATAATCAGGCAGGTAATTTCTCCATGATTCTATGCATTTAAGAGCCAATTGGGGCATTGCACTTTTGCCAAACCAGCAATAATGTATGACTTTCGGAATCATGGTTATTTGTGATTAATAAAGTAATCAACGATTCTTTTTGAAGCACAACCATCACCATAAGGATTTTCAGCGTGAGCCATGGAAAGATAAACCTTTTTATCATCCAATAATCTTGAAACTACATCTTCAATATTGTTCATTTCTGAACCTACTAATATTGCTGTTCCTTCTTCCACAGCTTCTGGTCGTTCTGTTGTATCACGCATTACTATAACAGGTTTTCCAAAACCAGGGGCTTCTTCCTGTATGCCCCCACTATCAGTCAGTAATAAATAGGATTTACTCATCAAACATACAAACGGAAGATAATCTAATGGTTCAATTAAAAAAATATTTTTATTC
>JBEKEO010000121.1:0-9053 GCA_050013795.1 Bacteroidales bacterium | reverse complement strand
CAAGGATGATTTTGATATTTGTTTTACTGAGACAGGAAAATCTGGTTATTTATCTTCTAACAGAGATGGAGGAAAAGGCGAAGATGATATTTATTATTTTTCTCCTACTCCACCTCCTCCCAAACCTAAGTTCCTTGTTATAGCAGGAATTGCAAAGGAGCGGAATACAAACAACGTTATTAATGTTCTGAAAGATGCAAGTATTAAAATTGAAGATAAGTCAAGCATAACCATTGCAACACTTAATTCGAATGATGACGGAAGATTTTACGCAAGTGCCGACTGTGGCGATTCATATAATATAACAGCTGCTAAAGAAGGACACTTTGCAAATTCAAAATCATTAGAAACAAAATGCTCTACCATGCATGATACTGTTTTTGTTGAATTAATCCTTGATAGGATAGTCATTAACAAACCTATTGTTCTGAAGAATATCTACTATGATTTTGACAAATGGAACATCAGACCGGATGCTGCAGTTGAACTTGACAAACTCGTGGATATACTGCAAATGAACCCCAATATCAATATTGAGCTTGGTTCGCATACTGACAGCAGGGGTGCTACTGATTATAACCAGGTGCTTTCACAGAAAAGAGCTGAATCGGCTGTTGATTATATAGTATCACGAGGGATCAATGCCGGCAGGATCACAGCCAAAGGCTATGGTAAAACAATGCCTATAAATCAATGCGTGGATGGTGTTACCTGCACCGAAGAGGAATACCAGTTGAACAGAAGAACGGAATTTAAAGTAACAAGTATTAACAAGTGATAAGTGTTTTTTATTTATTGTATACAAAAGTCATTCAGAGCCGGACAGAAAAAGGTATTGAGGGAAAGAGTCTGGCCCTGTTTGGCTATTTTATTAGTTTGCGAAACGAGTATTAATTAATTAAATCAATAAAAGAAGGTTGATATATTTGATGAAAATTCTTTAGCTAGATCTGTAAAAAAACACCTGAAAAAGAATCTAATGTCGGGTGATTAAATCATTTTTTCAGGATCTACCCACAGTGTGAAATCTTCGTCTGTTACTAACTTAAGTTCAATAGCAGCCTGCCTCAATGTTAGATGTTCCTTATGTGCTTTCCTGGCGATCATTGCTGCATTTTCATAACCGATATGCGGATTTAAAGCAGTGACCAGCATCAGCGAATTCTCAAGATTATTCTTGATGGTATCATGGTTGGCTTCAATTCCCTTAATGCAATTTTCGCTGAACGATTTGCAGGCATCCCCTATAAGCCTGGCAGCCATCAAAAGGTTATAGATTATTACAGGTTTAAACACATTTAACTGGAAATGCCCTTGCATACAGCCTATATTTATTGCGGCATCATTGCCAATAACCTGGGCTGCAACCATAGTCAATGCTTCGCACTGGGTGGGATTTACTTTGCCCGGCATTATGGATGAACCCGGTTCATTTTCCGGCAACAATAATTCGCCTATGCCGCAACGGGGTCCGGAAGCAAGCAACCGAATATCGTTTGCTATTTTCATCAGGCTTACGGCAATTGTTTTCAATGCACCCGAAGTTTCAACCATTGCATCATGTGCTGCCAACGATTCGAATTTATTTTGTGCCGTTATAAATGGGAGACATGTAAGTTCGGAAATTTTCCTTGCTACCAGTGGAGCATATCCTTTTGGTGCATTAATTCCCGTTCCGACAGCGGTACCACCAAGTGCCAATTCAGATAAGTGTTGCAATGTATGTTCAATAGCTTTTATTCCATGATCTAGCATGGAAACATAAGCCAAGAATTCCTGTCCCAATGTTAATGGAGTTGCATCCATCAGATGGGTGCGACCGATTTTTACTATATCTTTAAACTCATCCGATTTTTTTGCAAGTGTATTACGAAGTTCTTTTATGCCGGGGATAGTGGTCTCAACTATCATTTTATAAGCAGCTATACTCATAGCCGTGGGGAAGGTATCATTTGATGATTGCGATTTGTTTACATCATCATTGGGATGAATGAATGTTTTACCATCTCCAAGTACTCCACCCCTTAGTACTTCTGCACGATTTGCGATAACTTCATTTACGTTCATATTCGTTTGTGTCCCTGAACCTGTTTGCCATACTACCAAAGGAAATTCACCGGCAAGTTTTCCTTCCATAATTTCATCACAAACCTTTGAAATGAGATCGCATTTTTCTTTAGGAAGCACACTCAATTCAACATTTGTAATAGCAGCAGCTTTTTTCAGGATAGCAAATGCCTTGATAATTTCGGTTGGCATCAGTTGTCCGCCAATTTTAAAATTATACTTGGATCGTTGTGTTTGTGCGCCCCAGTATTTATCGGCAGGTACTTCAACCTGACCCATAGTGTCTTTTTCAATACGTATTTTCATATTTTTCTTTAATTTACAAAAGTATAGTAATAATTAAAAATGAAACAATTTGAAACGAAATCTTCTTTAAGTTACCAATTCGGTTACCATGCATAATTCAAATTCCGAAACCATTACTATCACTGCTACATAGAGCAAGGTTCAAAGACCTCCAGCTCCACAAAGTTTAATTGAGAAGACAGCGTAAGCTGTCTTTTTTATCTTAGAAGATTTAAATTAATCCTTCCATATCCCCCGCGTATATCTGCAAATACTATAGTGTCAATGCACAAACAGTTTAAATATTTGTTGTTCCGCGCGGCTTCTGTATAATTTTCCCAGCTACGTCTGCTTGCTTTTACTAGCAGGAATCAGCGATGCAGTTTTAGAAATAACAGCTTTAGGAATTACCGTTGTTCCGGTAGACGTAGATTTACGACTTGCAGGAACAATGCTTGCATGATAATAACCGATTATGGTGCCGCTGGGAATGCCAATAAAATGCAATCAATTTCTAAAATTGTTGGGTATTTTCTATTTCTGTATGTCTGATTTTGCCGCCCGATAAACTGGTTTTATAGGCAAGGAACATGGCTAGTATGTTAAGTATAAGAATAATAATAGTGAATTTATGAAGTATCTCAGATGATGCACGCGAAAGGACTATGCCTGCCAGTGCTACAGCCCCTATAAACAAAAGAGATATCATATAAAACAAAGCCATGTTTTCATGAGGGTCAATGAGGCTTTCAGTAATGCCGGGAATGGTTTTAACTATTTCTTCGGCGCTGTCACCGGTCAGATATGTAATCAGGGCGCTGATGCCTATTATTAAGGCAAACCAAAGCGAAGTATGTTTTACCTCCTTGCTTTTTTGACCAAGTGCAAAAATAATTAATAACGTGGTAAACCCTGCGCCGATTATCGGGATATGGCTTAGGATAAGGTGAAGATGTGCTCCGTTCATAAAAAGAATATTTAATACAAAAATAATTTTTTCTGTAATTATACTAAATAAAAAATCTCTCCCTCTCGCTGTTTATTCAGGAGAGGAAGAAATTTTAATAGTGATAGAAAGAACTAAAACCTTACTTTCAGACTTACAAAGAATTCGCGTCCGGGAGCCGGTTGGTAACTGTTATAATCAACTCCGTTATTCGGTTCAGTAAAGCCATAATAATGCTGCCCGAAAATATTCTTGGCATATAAGCTAAGGTCGCCGTTAAGAGAACCTAATTTCCAATGATAATTTATTTCAGCGCTGTAAATATTATAGCCATAGTTATGACCAGGGGCCGTAACCCACGAACTGCATTTCTGGTAAGTCTGGTAATATGTCTGCCCAATTGTATAATAATTGTAAATAGAATCATCAACCTGGAGCTTCCACTTGGATTCATATTCAGTGCTAAGAGTAAGAGTGAAATTCTTGGTGAGTTTTATTCCAACTTCAGCAGTTAGCATATGCTGAGGACATTCAGGAATCCAATGGTTTTTAACACTGTCAGGAGAAGTATAAATAAAATGAGAATATGTATAAGCCACCTCTAATCTTACAGATTTTACAGGGGAGTACGACAAAAAGGCTTCTAATCCCGACCTATTACTAGCGCCCATATTACCATAGAAAGCTGTATTATTACCCCTTCCAGGAACACTATAGCGATAGAATTCATTTTTAGAATTAATCATAAAACCTGTAACATCATAATTAATTTTATTCCCGACATTGCCTCTTATGCCAAATTCACCGCCCTGGGAAGTAGAAGGTTTAATGGTTGAATTAAAACCGCCCCAGGCAACAGGATTATTATATAATTCGTCATTAGTAGGAACTAAAAATCCTGTACCATAGTTAGCATAGATATTTGTAGATTTACAAACGTCGTAAGCCAGACCAAAGCGATAGGTGGTTTTTTGGAATATTTTATTTCCGTTAGGACATAATGAATCAGGTGTGGGTATATCATCAATCAACTCGCTGTACATATAATCATTACGAACATTAAGAGTAGCAAACAGTTTTTTACTGATATCAAGCTTATCAATAAAGAAAATACCAAGACTTCTTTCTCTTATAATCTGATTGATCAGTATTGAATTGAGGTCGAAACTTAGTTGCCCGAAATGGCTGTCACCCCTGGTAGAGTCCCTGTGATATTCATCTGGAACGGCAAATTCATGTTCACTCATTGTTTCTGCTTCGTAATCTGCTCCTAAAGAAAAATGGTTTATAAGATTTTCTTTACCGCAATTAAGATTGTACTGTGCAGATACTCCCGGATTGATATATGGTTTGTAATCATCGCCGTTATTCGAAGTTTCTCTATAATCGTTCATCCTGAAAAACCCCTTTAAGGTGAGATACTGATTTTTAGTAATATCATAATTAATAGTTGTAGCGCCTGTGAGTCTTTGGGTTTTATGGAACTCATTAAAAGGAATAGCATCATTGTTTGAGGCTTGCCAACCCGTATTCAATGCTTGCATAGGGTCAATTATACTACCTCCTATACCTATTTTATCCAGGTTCATACCTTCGGAATTCTGGTTAAAGTAATTTGTGTATGTAATTGTCTGGAGAATATGCACTTTATCCGAAGGTGCCCAGTTTAACTTCTCGCTGAAATTGTCGCCCATAAAAGCTTGGTGTTTGCGGTAGCCATTACCCTGCATATGCGAATATGATATCCTGTAATTAACATTGCCCTGAGTGCCGTCAGCTTGTTCCATAGCTTTCCAGAAACAATACGACCCAGCAGAAGCATAAAACATATCATTGTATGGTTTTTTACCACCGTCATTAGTAATAATATTAACAACACCACCGTTGCCGCTGCCGCCATACATAGAAGCGGCAAGACCTTTAACTACTTCCACGCTTTTCACAGTTTCCCAGTCAACATCATATAAGTCGGGGCAGAAGCCACCGGGGTCATTAACAGGAATACCGTCAATAAGGACTTCAATTCCCCTGAAACCGCTTTCTGATAATACTCCCTGTCCGCGGATATATAAATGAACTCTTGAACCATCGGTTCCGTTATCCACTTTTACACCGGGAACAAGTCTCAGCTCTTCATCAGTGGCGATGCTCTTGGTCATCGTGTTAATCTGGTCCTGTGAAACGACAGTGATAGCAGAAGGCATTTCCTTAAGAGGCATGTCATTTCTTGGAGCGGTAATAATTACTTCATTAAGATTCTTTACTCTCAGCGAATCTTTGTTTTCCTGTGCAACTACCGTTGCCAGTGAAAATAACATCAATATAAAAAGTGAAAATATTTTTGTTTTCATGGTTTGGAATTTATATGAAAATTAAAAAATTATGCATGCGGCATTATTAACCAAATGCCGGCATTAAACATGAAATAAAAAAACAAAATTTCTTATCAGGATTTGGGAGGAGGAGTAATTACAGAAATGAAACTTTGATGAGTTGCGGAATTATAACTTGAATAATAAATAATATTTTTTGAACTAAAAGTCTGAAGATGCGCATTTCCGTCGGGTAATGCTTCTTTAATGATATTTTTGATGATAAGGTTTGATTTATCTTTCAGCGGTAAATTCTGATCAGAATTATGCATAATATGGTCCTTTAAAGCGGAATAAAGCTGCTCTTCCTGTTTATCATTCATACAATAAAATATAGTAAAGCCTTTTTCTGTTTTCCTGCTGATAATATCATACATTTTTCCGTTATAGATAAATTCGTCATCGTCCGTGAACTTAATGCGGGATGAGGGAGATGTAATTTCACTATCAGGAATTACTATGGTTTCGGTCTCTTTGTTTGAAGTATTCTTTTCAAGATAGTTTTTCATTTCCTGCTGCACCGAACATTGCATTATTTTGAAAACAATAAAATAACCTGCAAGATTAAACAGGAAAATCAGCAAAAGAAAAACAGATAGAATTTTCTTCATATGAAATTAATTGTCAAAAATAATAAAATTCTTCTTTTAAGATTGTATGAATTTTACCGAAATATGACTTTGCCCTAAAACGAATCTCCAATCATCCCATGTTTCCTGTCAGTGAATAATACTTTTTCGAAGATGTTCAATGATGCAATTGGGCATAATTGAATAAATGTTGTATATTAATTTTGCGTAACATCATTTACTTAATATTTTAAATTCCGTTCTTCTGTTAAGTTGTCTTCCTTCTTCAGTGTCATTGGTGGCAATGGGTATCGATTTACCGTATCCTTTCGCAACAAGTCTGTCCTTGCTAATTCCCTTAGAAATCAGATAATCGACCACAGACTGTGCCCTGGCCTGCGATAGCGTTATGTTATATTCATTAGATCCAACATTATCGGTGTGGCTGGATAGTTCAATTTTTATTGTTGGGT
Organism: Bacteroidales bacterium; assembly: GCA_050013795.1. Taxonomy (GTDB): domain Bacteria; phylum Bacteroidota; class Bacteroidia; order Bacteroidales; family CG2-30-32-10; genus CAWHOW01. The sequence goes on along the minus strand of JBEKEO010000121.1, from coordinate 2,341 downwards.
TCTGGCTCATAAGAAGAACCATGCGGTCAAGTTCAGAAATTGATTCAGGACGGAGTGTGGACTTATCAAAATCATAAAAAATATTATTAAGCACAATCTTTTTTCCTATTTCAATTTTTTTCAACTGAATATCCTTGATGATTTCTTGGTACCCGGTTGAAAGCGGAATATTGACATTCACAGATTGGAAGAGGTATCCATCAGCATTTACCGTAATGCCATAATTTTTGTTGGAAGGAAGTGAAACTAAATATTTTCCTGTTTCGCTGTTTGAGTTGATAGTAGTTACCTCAACATTTTTTTCAATATCTTTAATGACAATTTTTGATTCAAGCGGTTTGCCGATAATTTCATCCGTAATTGTTCCTTTCAGCAATGTTAAAGATGGTCCCTTTTGCAATAAACTAGGGATAAAATTGATGCAATAAATATCATTTTCTCCAAATCCTCCTTTTTTAATTGATGAATAATAACCTGTTTTCCCGTCAGCGGTAAGCACAAAATATACATCATCCTCAGGCGTATTAATATATGAACCTAGATTTTTAGGTTCGCTCCACTTTCCGTTTTCATACACCGATTTAAAGATATCATATCCCCCTGTTGAATTATGTCCCTTCGAACTGAAAAATAACGTTCTTCCATCAGGATGTATGAAAACGCCTTCTTCATCGTATGAAGTATTAATCGTCGGGCCAAGATTTACAGCAGACCCCCAGTTGCCTTCATCATCCTGTGTGCACATCCAGATATCAAGTCCTCCCTGACCGCCGGGTCTGTCGCTGACAAAATAAATTGTTTTTCCATCGGGAGAATAACTTGCAGAAGTTTCCTGATATTTGCTGTTTATAGGTTCGGGTAATTTTACGGGGACACTCCAAACCTTGCCATTAAGTTTCGACTCCCAAATATTTCCATCACCATTGACATCATCACGGTATAATAACATCCGCTGCCCATCGTTCGAAATGGCAATAGCTGAATTAAACCTGTTAGGGTCGTTCACGGTTTCACTAAGAATCGTTGCATTATTCCATTTCTTTTTTGCTTTTGAATAAGTTGCGGAATAAATATTTTCTTTTGCTTCTTTATTTTTTTCTTTTTCTTTTGGGGTGACAGGTCTTCGTGAAGTAAAGATTAATAATTCGCCATCAGCCGAAACCACCGGTGCATAATCTTTAAAAGGGGAATTAATTTCTTTTCCAAGATGGGTAATGACTACCTTGAGGGTATCATTAACTTTAATAGTGTCCTTTTTTTGGCCGAATGCCAATAAGGATGAAAGAACCCCAACAATGATGAACGTAATCGGCTTCATTTTGCTAAATTTTTTAATTTATGAAACAGGTGGTATTGTATACTATCCCCGCCTTTTCCTTAGGTATTCTCAGGTTATTTCAGTTTGATAAAAACTGTATATGATTTTCTAATATCTTGATTTGGAATAAAGAAATGGATTTGGGTTTACAAACCGTAAAGAAACCTCAAATCCGCCATTGCCATTGCTGGCTGTTTTAAGTCCGGAAATATTGATATCATAACTTACACCAATTGCATATTGAGAGAACTCATACATGATATCGGCAATTATCGCATCCCGGTTTCTATAGTATAAACCACCTGAAATACTGGAGCCTTTAATAAAACCTGTAATTTTTGAGTTTTCTTTTAATTGATAACGCAATAAAGAACCCAAATAGAGTTCATTTGCTACTCCCTGCTTTGAAAAAAAGAATCCCGGAACAACAGAAAGATTTGTATTGCTAACACCAATTAAAGCATTTCCATAAACGACTTCTTTCATATTAAGTCTTTCCCCGGTACCGAAAAATGAATATTTTGGCTTGTTCACATGAAATATAGCTATACCTGCATTGAATGTCCGTTGGTCGTTACCCGTCATATACCGCTCACTTATGCTATATTTCCAATGTACACCTCCTCCAAAATCAAGATATGAAAAACTATTTGTATTTAGTTGTTCGCCGGAAGGTAATGCAGCATTGTAATTCATGCCATCAAACTGGTTTCCCCATTGAAGTGGCCCGGTTCCTACCTGGCGTTGTGCAAAAGCTCCGTATAATCCTCCTGAAAGAGTACTGAATTCCGTAAGATACACATGGTAAGCATATACAAGGTTTCCCTGAAAGGTTCCCATCCCTGCATCACCGGCTTTATCATCGAAAACATTTACTCCAACGGTCGAAAATCCGCTAGCGTTTTTTTTCTTTTTCAATGCCATATCAAAGGAGAAGTTATAAGTTTTATAAGGACTGGCAACGCTGTTCCATTGGTTTTTGTAATTCAATATAGCACGTAAATTATTATCAGAACCCGCTTG
>JBEKEO010000120.1:0-9147 GCA_050013795.1 Bacteroidales bacterium | reverse complement strand
AAATTATTCGGCTATTGGAGGTCCTTGTGCAACAATACCTGCATGTACTTACACTGATGTGGATATTTATCTTTCTTTTTATGACAGAATTAAAATACTTTTTAAAAAATATTTTAAATAGTAATTCTATTACTTTTTTAAAGTGATATTAAGATAAAGAATTTTCAAAATAAAAACGCTTGATTATTTTCGTAATTTAAGTATCTTGCATGCATTATTCGGTACAATGGTAAAATAATTAGTCCTGATAAATAATCATGTCTGCTCTCCCTTTTTTTTCAATCATTCTTCCTACATTCAACAGGGCTTACATGCTGTCTCGGGCAATACATAGTGTAATTGAACAAACATTCCCCGGATGGGAGCTTATTATTATTGATGATGGTTCAACTGACAATACTCCTGATATTGTTAAAGAATTTTCCGATAGCCGCATTATATATATTTACCAGCAGAACGCTGAAAGGAGCACTGCCCGCAACAATGGTATTGATCTGGCTAAAGGGAAATATATTTGCTTCCTTGATAGCGATGATTATTATTTGCCAAATCATCTGGAAAATTTTTATAAAAAAATCAAAGAGTGTAATGAAGCTAAAGCCTTTTTTTTCTGTAAACTGTTTTATGAGACAAATGAGATATTGTCTCTTCCTGAAGAATGTGAGTACTTATCTGGAAATAATATAGAATACGTAATTCAAAACATTATAAGTACACCCCAGGTTTGTATTCATGCACAGATTCTTAATGAGTATCACTTTAATCCAACATTATTTATTGGTGAAGACATGAACTTATGGGTGCATATTTTGTTGAAATATCCTCTAATTAAAACGGTTAACAGAACTCTAATTCTATGTCTGCATGTTGATAGAACTGTAAATGTTCTTGTTCGAAACAGTTATAAATATCATTTAAATTCATTCAGGTTGATTCTTAAGGATCATGCAATTAAAGCTAGTATATCCAGGAAAATACGTTTGTATTTTATAAGTAATTGTTATTTTGGTATGTGTAAGCATTATGTACACAAGAGAAAGCGGATAAAAGCAATTATAATGCTGGTGGGTTCATACATGATTAGCCCATCGAACAAAAGCCAGTCAGGTAAATATAAAGTTAATATCCTTTACTGTATTTTATTTAATTTTGAAAAGGCTGTAAAATTAATAGAATAAGTATGTAATGTAAGCTATGATGAGTGTTATTGACATTAACGATATAAGTAAAAAATACCGTCTTGGCTACGTGGGTGTTAAAACCCTGGCAGATGATATTAACCGCCTATTCGCCGGTTTACGGGGCAGGGAAGACCCTACGCTTAAAATCGGACGTACAAATAAACCAACTCCCAACTCCCAACTCCCAACTCCCAACTTCATTTGGGCATTAAAAGATATCAACCTTAAAGTAGAACAGGGTGAAGTGCTGGGAATAATAGGGAAGAATGGAGCCGGTAAGTCAACCTTACTTAAAATACTTTCAAAAGTAACAGTGCCAACATCCGGGACTATTAAAATCAAAGGACGTATTGCAAGCCTGCTGGAAGTGGGTACTGGTTTTCATCCAGAGCTGACAGGCAGGGAAAATATCTTTTTAAATGGAGCCATACTTGGCATGACAAAGACTGAGATACACTCCAGATTTGACGAAATTGTTGATTTTTCAGGCGTGGAGAAATATATTGATACTCCTGTAAAACGTTACTCGTCCGGTATGTATGTAAGACTGGCCTTCGCCGTAGCGGCTCATCTGGAACCCGAAATATTAATTGTTGATGAAGTACTAGCTGTAGGTGATGCAGAGTTCCAGAAGAAATGCATAGGCAAAATGAAAGATGTAAGCAGCAAAGGGCGGACGGTACTCTTTGTTAGCCATAATATGGCATCAATTATGGAACTTTGCACTAAAGGTATGTTGCTGCAAAATGGCAGAAATGTCTTTTATGGTGATATTATGCAAACCGTATCTGCCTACCTTGGTTCTGTGAAATCAAATGTACAGCATACTGATCTGGTTTCGCATCCGGGGCATAATGGAAATCTCAATATTCAATTTGTGAAGTACGATCTTCTTGATGAAAATAGCAATGTGGTAGATAATATATTCACAGGAAGGCCATTCCGGATCAATCTTGATTTAAGGGTGAACAAGCCGGCTTATTATAAAAATGTTCATTTTTCATTCAATGTTGTGGATGAATTTGACCGCCCTATCTTTCATCTGGAAAACACTTGCACTTGTAAGGATGACTTTTCTATTGCTGAAAAACAACATGAATTCACAGCCTGTATTCAGGTGGATGATCTGCCGGTACCTCATGGAAAATATTACTTTCATCTTTTCTGCAGCGACCTTTATGAGGTCTTTGATGAGATCAAATTTGCAGGGGAACTTATTATTGAAGATGGTAATTTTTTCGGTACAGGAAGAACCCTGGATTCAAGATATGGCATGGTGCTTATCCGCAATAAATGGGAATTTATTTGCTCTTAATATCTGGCTGGATAATGAAAATAATTATTTTATTCGATTCTTTCAGCCTTGGTGGCGCTGAATTTCATGCATTCAAGCTGGCAAAATATTTCAGCAAGATTAAAAAATATGAAACTACTATTCTTGTTTTTAAGGAAGGTGATGGCGCCATTAAAAAACTTTGCGATAAAGAAGGAATTAATACTCGGGTTATCGGTGAATTCACCCGGATCAGGAGATTTATGTTCCCATTGCAGATCAGGAAATACCGAAAAATATTTAATGAATTTAAACCTGATGTTATACTTTCATTCAACCTACTCCCCAACCTGCTGAATGGGTTTATCTGGAAGCATACAACAGCGAAATTTGGTATATGGTCCCAGCAGAATGTCAGCCCCATAATACTTAGAGGACAGATTGAAAAAAATGCCATTAAGAATATTTCCTGTTTCATAGCTAATTCATTCCACGGGGCTGAATTTCTTGTTTCAAACCTGTCTGTTGAAAAAGAAAAGGTTTTTGTTGTACAGAATGGAATAGAAGAAGGTGCAACAGAGTTTTCTGTTGAAGAATGGAAAAAAAAACTCGGACTTAAAGGTGATGAGTTTATTGGTATCATGCCGGCTAATCTTACGGGAACCAAGGACCATATTACCCTTTTAAAGTCATGGAAAATTGTCTCTGAAAAGTTAATTGCGGAAAATAAAAAAGCAATTCTATTGTTGCCGGGGCGACTGGGTGAAACAACAGATAGTATAATGGATCAGATCAGAGATACGGATTTGTTTCCCTATATTAAAATTTTAGGAATGATTTCAGATATGCCCGGTTTATACCGTGTAGCTGATATTTCAATACTGAGCTCCAATGCAGAAGGTTTGCCGAATGCAGTCCTTGAATCCATGGAAGCCGGATTGCCTGTGGCAGGAACCCGTGTTGCCGGCATTATGGAATGCGTAGGAGAAGAAGGCTGTCAATTCCTTCACGATCCTTATGACTTCGAAAAATTGGCGGAAAATATACTCCGCTTTTCAGCTGATAGCAAATTATGTGACAAAGTAGGAATATATAACCATGAAAGGGTTAGGAAATATTTTGCATATGAAAAAATGTGCGAAGAAACCCTGGCTGTTATTTCAAAATGTTATGGTCACTCCAAGTAATGTCAGTTCGAGTAGCGGAGCGTATCGAGAACAGACATATCGAGAAGCGACATAGGTGCAGACTGTTCCCGATTTGTCCTTCGATGCTTCGAGACGTCCCGCGTAATCCTGATAAGCCCTGCCGTCAGTCTGAGGAGCCCTTCCTGCGTCAGGATAAACTCCGCGTCTCGAAGACAGGCAGGACTCGAAGGAAGCGGGACTCCTCAGCATGACTCAGGACTACTTTCTTTGACACTTATTTAATAATTGACTCATATTACACACATGTGATTTGATCCTGTTTTTAAGCGAGATTCCTCACTGCGTTCGGAATGACACAATAGATTTTGAGATTATGGGGATTAGGCTGCGATTCGCATTCTGCGAATCGCAGCCTAATCCCCCCCCCTGGAAAATAAATAAATTGTCATTCCGAATGAATAAGCCAGCTGGCGGAGGAATGAGGAATCAAAAAAATGAGAAATAGTATATTGCTCAACATCAGTAATTAAAATGGAGCTCTTCGGAAAAATAAATGCGTCATTGCGAACAGAGTGAAGCAATCTCCTACTTGAATTAAGATGCTTTAGGACAAGAACCCTTTCAATGTCGAGAAAAATGATTTTTCGAAAAGCTCTAATAGGGTTCTGTCAAAACGTTAACTTTGAATAAAACTGTCATGAAATTCATTCAATGTTGAACCGGAAAATTTCTCAGCAGTATAGCGGAATAGTTGCTCCACATCCCAATATAAGTTTTCTATGATTTCTTCGTTAATAAAGTTCGGACTGCCTCCGGGCATTAATTCGGAAGAATGTATCATGAACATAGCATAATTATATTTCTTTTCAATGATATGGTCAATTATGGCTTTCATTTCAAATAGGTTGCATCCGTTGGGGCGTAGCCATAACGGTCGCGGCATTTTGTTATTTCGCTTTCTGAAAATATTTTGTAAAATATTACTGTCCTTTTTCCCTACTACATCAGTAAGATCTGCAAATTGTGCCTCAGCTTCAGTGAAGATAGTCATAGGTACTTCAAGCAGGGGTGAATTCCCTTCTTTGGCTATGTCCTCAGGACTAATAAAATAAGGTAGGTGTGGAAATTTACTGTAATCTGTTCCGTACTTCGCATAACCTTGAATAGAAGTCCATGAAACTTTTGGAGTCACTGAACAATCTGTTTTGTAAGCGTGATCAGCAAGCAGGCGGGCATATGTATTGTTAAAGGCCCATCTCCCGGCTCTGTGGCTTACTGGCTTGATCTGAAATATTTCTTCAAGTTTTTTTGTCAGAAAAGAAATTTTTTCCTGCATAAAGGATTCAGGATATTCGGTTAAATAGGGCAGACTGTTTTTAAGCAGGTCTATCTTCTCATAAAAGGGCGGAGTATTCCATGCGTGTAAGTGCATACCGATTTCCCCTGTTCCATTGTTAATAATTTTTTTCCCTAGGCTGATAAAATCACGACAACAGGCCATTTCATAATCGCATAGATAGGTTGTTTTAAAAGCAAAGGACTCGCATAATTGCTGAAAGCGTAACAGAAACTTCGAATTTTCTGTGGTAATAATATCCGGTCGTGCCCAGAGATTATCGCCTTCAGTATCTATGGTAATTATGAAAACAGGTCTGCTCATTTTCTGCAATAATAAAACAACCAGGGATCTTTATTAAGTAAAAAATCTAATTCGGTTTTTAGTAAACTCCCATTTAGTGCGTACACCGCAATGTCCCTAAAGCCGCATTCTGCCAGTATCTTCAACTGGTATTCCGCCATGATGTAAAAAGTGTTTAGTTTACCATTCAGCCCTGCATCATTGAAAATAAGATAATCGAGTTTCTTTAACTTTTTATTTTTCGCAAAATGAGTACACGAAGAAAATAATTCTTTCATAAAAACCGATGGTGTTCTGAGTTTCCTGATATCCGGCCTGTAAATAATTGAATTGAGATGATGAGACGAAAATAAGAAACGTCCCTTGTCCCGCAGGCATCTGTGTATCTCGCGAATGGCAAGTATTCTACCTTCGAGGTCTATGCTATCAATTCCGTTATAACTGAAAAAAGCAAAATCTTTAGTACATGATTCTATTTTTTCCATTTGTCTGGCATCTTGAACGAACAACCTTATATTCGGTGTATAATTGATGAATCGTTCCTGGCATAATGCGATCAGATTTTCTGAATAATCGATACCAGTATATGACCTTACAAATGGAGCGATATGCAAAGTGCTGCGCCCTCCGCCTATCCCGATATCAAGAAAATCCAGCTCGCAAAATTCATGGCGTATGGAATTCAGAAGCAGCAATTCTAAAGGTAGTAGACATTGCAACTGTGAATAACTGCTGACTGCCGTTACTGATTCGTATTGAATTTTGTTGTTTTCTTCAGGCATGATGAGGTTTTATAATTTTTTTTAGTAGAGTGAAAAAAGAATTTCTGTACTCTTTTTCCTTCTCATTTAAGCAAACATTGTAACTGTCAAGAAAAATTTTTTGTTTATAGCTGCCGTAAATTCCACTAACACCGCTGTCAAATGAAAAGTAATTGTTTTTACCGCAGTAATCTATTATTTCAGTACATAAGATCAATCCATAGCTAAAATTTGATTCTATCCCTGTTATATTAAAAAGACTGACAGATCTGCCGTCATCAATTAGCAATGCGATTGCTACTATTTGGTCATTATCTTTTAATACACCCGTTTTTAGCCATATTTCAGGAATATTACGATTGGACAGCAATGATATTATCTTACCTCCATCAAGGAAATTCGGCTTCTTTAACTTGTTATAAGTATGAGTAAAAAGATCCGGATCAAGAGGTTTATAAATAAATGACTTTTGAATTTTCTTTTGAAACTGATTATAAGTAGCGGAAGTTGGGAAATGCTTCCTTGGTTGATTACTGATTGCATCTCTTCTTTTCAGGAAAAATGAAATTTCCGGATTGTCTAAGTACCAATAAGCTTTTAATGGAGATTCCGTCTTTAATAAAGGTGTAGTTAGAAAATTCAAAACCTGGAATGAAGCGCTTGCAGAATTAGTGTAACAGCAAACAGGACTCCATTGGTCAAATGCCGGCTGATATAGGAAAATGTCAGAGCCGGTTTTTACGAAAACAAAATCTTTTTTATTTATCCCCGGGTTAAAGGAATAATGCCATATCTCCTTAAAAAGTTTTAGATCATATTCACTGATAATTCTGTGAATATCATTATATTTTATAAATCCCATCCAGTTTAATCAGTGGTATAATAAAAATTTTTGTATTTTTGATTAATGTTGTTTTTTTACAATTTCATGCAAATATACAGAAACATAATAAGAACACATACACGCATAAAGATGGTGTTTCTGTCTGTATTGACTTGCCGTATAATTGTGTTGAGGGCATCATCAAATGCTTATGATAAATAGGGAAATTAGAAATAAAAAGATACTTATCAGTATACCTTTTCTAACGCTGGGAGGGGCAGAAACTCAGGCATTACTGTTAGGCATTTTCTTGAAAAATTACGGTGCTGTAGTTGAGTTTGTTGCTTTCTATAAAAAGGATGGCAAACTGATTCCCAAACTTCAGGATCAGAAAGTACCCTATTATATTTTTCCATATGATATTTCTGTAGTTCATAAGAAGGGCTTTGCAAAATTTAGCTTGATAATTCGGTTCATCAGGTTTTTGCGCAAGGGAAAATATGATTATATAGTTCCATTCACTTATTATCCTAATCTTTTGTGTAATCTATCCTGTCGTTTTACATCTGCAGAAAAGTGCTACTGGAATCAGAGAGGAATGGAAACGATCAGCATGTCTATACTTGAGAAAATTGCAAAGATTTTGAAGCCTGCTTATATTGCTAACTCCGAGGCTTCACTTGCATATATTGTAAAACGGCATAAACTTAATGACTATAAGGGAAGCGTAATTTATAATGGCCTGCCGTTGATTGTTCCTAAAGAAGATGCAAGCATATGGAAAGATAAACTTGCATTAAGAGCTAATGATTTTTGCGTCGTTTATACGGCAAACTTCTTCCCTGAAAAGGACCATGAAACACTTCTGCAGGCAATAAATATTTTAAAAAGCAATGAAAAACAGGATAGGCGTCTCAGGCTTGTACTGGCAGGTTATGCCATTAATGCTGAATGTTTAAATAAAGTAAAAGCGCTGGTACTGGATCTCCATTTAGAGGAAAACGTAATCTTTATTGAATCTACTGATGATGTGGCTGGTTTGCTTTCGGTGGCTGACCTCGCTGTTCTGACTTCTGTCTCTGAAGGACTATCCAACGCTTTGCTCGAATATATGTATTTTAGATTACCTATAGTTGCTTCAAATATTCCCTCAAACAAAGAAGTTCTCGGGCAAAATTATCCCTATTTATACTCTTTAGGAAATCAGATAGAACTTGCTGCAAAAATTGAAGTTCTTATGAACGAACCACTTGAAAGGGCCAAAACAGGCAAACTAAATTACCAGCGGGTTACCTCGGTTTTTAATACTGAAAAAATGGGAAATGCATACCTAAAATTGTTATTATCATAGATATTATGCCAAAAGTAAGTGTTATTATTCCTTATTATAATCAGGGTGCATTTCTGTTGGATGCTTTGGATTCTTTAAAAACCCAATCCTTTCGTGATATTGAAGTTATAATAATAAATGATGGATCCAGCGACCCGGAATCAATCAGAATATTTAATTCCCTTTCTTTTTCAGGATTTCCCTATGTCTTGATATCACAGAAAAATTCTGGCCCTTCGGTCGCCAGAAACAATGCGCTGAAAATTGCTAAGGGAATATATATAGTGATGCTGGATGCAGATGACCTTATCAGAAAAGATACCATAAATTGTTGTGTCGAGAAACTTGATGTAAATAAAAATATAGCAGTGGTTTATGGTAATTGCATGTGGTTTGGCGAAAAACAGGGATTAAAGAAACAGAGAAATTTTGATATTATTAAACAGTTACGGGCGAATGAAATTGCTGTTTGCTCTGTGATCCGCAAAGAAGCGCTGGAAAGTGCTGGCGGCTTTGATGAATTCCTTAGTTTAAAAGGAGTTGAAGACTGGGATCTTTGGCTTTCCTTGTATGAAAAAGGATGGGAATTTTGCTATATGGATGATATAATGTTTGATATCAGGGTTTCTTTTACATCAAGAACATTTGAAGTAGCAAATAATAAAATAGAAGAATTGACTTCTTATGTTTATAAAAAACATTCTGATCTTCTTGCTTCACAATTTATCAGGTTATACCATGAAAATAAAAACTTTAAAAATTTAACTGATTATATGGTCGGAAAAAGAGTGCTTGCCCCTTTTAGAGTTTTGAAGAAAATTTTCATGGGGTAAATATATTGATTCAATTTAGTGTCAAATATGGAAATTCTTAATTCATTCAGCGATGGAATTTACTGCACATAATATTAGTTTTGGAAAGGAGTCTACAATTACGGGTCAACCACTTCTTTGCGAAGCAGGGGAATGTAAGGCTGTTATACGGACATTAAA
>JBEKEO010000119.1:0-9209 GCA_050013795.1 Bacteroidales bacterium | reverse complement strand
CTAATAAAAATAGTTGGCTTTACTAATATATATGGTGTTAATGGTATCAGGAAATCTTTGTATTCTATTTTAATATTTTTAAATCCAGTATTAATTAAATTTTTATTAATAAATTTTTTTGTCATAGCTTTCTCTCCATCATCAAGATTAGCCCATTTGCGCATAAAAGTTGTAGTATTAAAAATCAGAAAGCAGTATGGATTCGAAAGATTAGGTTCCTGAAATAATATTTTTCCGCCGTCTTTAAGCATATCTTTTAAAATTCTTAGGACAGAATCCATTTCATAATATAAATGATGAAGAACGCCTTTTCCAATAATATAGTCAAACTTCCGATTATTAAACAATTGATGATTTCTTACATCAAGTAGTTTATATTCCAGATTCGGAAGTTTATATCTTTCCTTAGCTTCGTCAATAAATGTCTTACATATATCAATTCCTAAAACATTGTTATTGGAATTTTTTGCTAAAAAAAAAGATAATTCACCTAAAGCACAACCAATTTCCAATATATCATTTCTCTTGTTTTTATCAATATTTTCCTCAAAATATTTATTCCGTCTTTCAGCTCTAATCAACGTAGTTTTAGTCTCTTTAAATGATTGATTAAAACCCCTGTCATCAACAATACTTCCCATTCTATACTACTTTGTTTTGTTAATTTTTTTAAGCAATTCAAATATTTTTATTTCATCATTATATACTTTGCCATTATAGAAAATTTTACTTCTTATAAACTTTGGTCTGTTTTTTACCTCTTCTATAATTTTCCCCATATAATCGCCCAAAACACTTATTGAGATTAATTGAATACCTCCTAAACCTAACATTATTAAAATAACTGTAGGAATACCTTGTGCATTGTTTGGCGGATTAATGAAATATTCTATAAAATAAAACAAGCTCATGGCTATTGTAATAATAAATACAATTAAACCAATGGTTTGAATATATTGTAAAGGTTTTTTACTAAAAGAAAAAATTCCTTTTTTAGCCCACCAGAAATTTTTCAGGAAGTTATTCGTGCTTTTACCAAAAAGTCTTTCAGGTCTTGTATAAGGAACTCCGATTTGCTTAAACCCGACCCAGGCTCTTAACCCACGTAAAAAAATATCTTTTTCGGTAAATTTAAGTATATATTGAACGACTTTTTTATCAATTAACGAAAAATCTCCTGCATTAACAGGAATTATCACTTCAGATAAATTTCTGAAAATTTTATAAAACAATTTGTAAAAAATTTGCATATAAAAAGGCGCTACCCGTTTTACTCTTTCACCGTAAACAACATCAAACCCTTCATTCCATTTAAGAATAAAATCTGAAATTATTTCAGGAGGATCCTGCCCGTCACCATCCAGTAATACCAAAGCATCACCCGACGAGAGTTCCATACCGCTTACAAATGCCGATTGTGAGCCAAAATTCCTTGAATGAGAAACTCCAATTACATGGTTATCCTGATAACAAAGTTGAGAAATAATTTCTTCGTCGTTGTATGGACTGGAATCATTAACAAATATGATCTCATAGTCATATTCTGACTTAGTGAAAACATCGGTTAATCGTTTATACAATATAGGGATGGATTGATTATCCTTATAACAGGCTATGATTGCAGATATTTTTTTTTCTTTTTTAGGAATAGAAACATATCGTGTTCTGTCAGCATATTCTTTTTCCCATTTTACAGTGTACCTTAAGCCATCAGCGAATGAAGTGTTAAATTTCCATCCAATTATTTTCTCGGCAAGAGCAGGATCACCATACCATTCAGACAGGTCCCATTTACGGTTTTGCATGGATCCAAATGAGGGATCATCTTTTATATTAAAAATATCTTTTGCTGTATTAGCTACATCCTCAATAGTGGTTTTGGTTCCCGTCGCAATATTTAGTGAAATGCCCGGATTTGTTATGCAAGCTGTTAAAGCAGCTTTTACCATGGCATTTGTACTGTCGTCAATATAAACGAAATCTCTGGAAACCTTTTTATCAGTAAAATGAGGAAGTTTCCCCTGTAAACAGTTTGTAATTAAGGCAGGAATAAGCCTGTCGCGCTCCTCCCAAGGCCCATATACAGAATAGAGCCTCAGGTTTACAGCAGGGAAGTTATGTACTTTGCCAAAATATTTTATCAGATAAGAAGCAGAAACTTTTGAAACAGCATAATCGCTGTTCGGGATCATCTCACTGTTTTCATCGGGTGTTGTGCAATTCAAGCCATATTCAGATGATGTGCCTGCATGCACATATGCTGCGCAGCCAATTTCAGAAAGGGTTTTTAATAAGTTTAATGTTCCAATGTAATTAGTATTATGTATTTTTTCCGCATCGGTTTGTCTGGAATATGCTCCATATGCAGCAAAATTAAAAATTGTAGAAGGTCTGTATTCATTAATTATATCCTGCAATCTTTCATAATCGGTAATATCAAGATTTATTAGTTTTGAAGAATCAACCCCTGTCAGTCTCCATCCTTTTTGAGGATTTCTTGAACAGGCAAAAACATCATTTCTTAAAGCACTCAGACTATAAAATAAATTCGCACCAATAAATCCAGATGCTCCAATAATAAATATTGGTCCTTTAAGCCGGAGAGCATCTTTTTGCTGATCTTCACCCCAGCAATTTTTCCAATTATTATTATCCATTTATTAATGTATTTATTGCTAAAAAAATTGTTTTTTTATCAAGTCCGTTAATTTCCAAATGATATGATTGGCTTCCATACAGCCCGTTAACATAACCGTTAATAAATAAATGCCTATATACACAGCAAATACCATCTTCAAGTATCAACGATGCAATATTTTCACCAAGTCCGCCCCTTTTTACATGCTCTTCGATTACTAAAAGTTTTTTTGTTTTAGTAATACTATTTTTTAATTCTTCGTGAAGAGATGTTAATGGCATTTCTGATATAGCAAAAACATCTGCAATTCCTTTTTCTGTTTCTGCTAAAGTTTCAAATACATTTAATAAAATAGGTCCTATCCCAGCTATGGTGATTTTATCGCCCATACTTAACCTGCGAACAGATGAAAATTTCTCTAATTGAATTTGTTGTGGTTTGTCACCAAACCCCAGTCTCAAATACGAAGGTCCTTTATATTCAAACATTTTATCAATTGCACCACTAACGTCTTCATTACAAAAAGGAATAAAACACCGCATATTTTGAAATGAACCAATAACTGCAATATCTTCAATTGCATGGTGAGTTGCGCCCATTATTCCATATCCAAAGCCCCCTCCATTTCCAACAATCTTTACATTAAGGTTATGTAGGCATACATCTATTCTTATTTGTTCGGCAGGGCGAAATACTATAAACGGTGCAATACTGTAGCAAACTGGTATTAAATTTTCATACGCCAAACTTGCGGCCATTGAAATCATGTTTTGTTCACTGACTCCTGTATTAATAAAACGATCACCTATGGCTTTTCTTAAATTTTCGAGAGCCATAAAACCCAAGTCACCAGTCAAAAAAATAATTTTATCATTTTCAACTGCAAGTCGTTCGATATGTTGCGCAAATTCTTTACGCATTTTTCAAAATTTTAATTTCTTTTATTGCCTGTGTATATTGTTCATCATTCATAGGAAGATAATGCCATTCCAATTTGTTTTCCATAAATGAAATGCCACTACCTTTTGTAGTTTCAGCAATAATACATTTTGGCTTATTCGAACCGGTTTTACAAAGTTTATCAAAAGCGATATGCAATGAATTAAAATCATTGCCGTTTTCTGCAATAGCTACATCAAAATTAAAAGATTTCCATTTATCAGCTAATGGTTCAAGATTAAGCACTTCGTTTGATTTACCGAAACCCTGAAGGTTATTATTATCAATTATTACAAATAAATTTTTTAATTTATACTGTGAAGCGAAAAGAGCGGCCTCCCATGTTGAGCCTTCATCGCAATCACCTTCAGATATTAGACAGAATACATTATTGACTGTTTTTGTAAAACGATTGGATAAGGAAAAACCATTTGCCAGTGGTAGACCATGTCCAAGACTACCTGTTCCGAAAGTAACGCCATTGAGCTTTCTATTACATGGAGGATGAGCCGACAATAATGTTCCGTTATTATAAAAAGAATTTAAGAGATTAATATCAATTATTTCCGCTTTATATAAAACAACATATAATGATAAGGCAGCATGCCCTTTAGATAAAATGAATCTATCCTCCTTATTCATCAGAAAAAAATATAAATATACCAGAATATCCAGACAAGATAAAGATGCCCCAATATGTCCGGCATTTGCATCTTTATATTTTTTCAAAATTATTTCTAAACAATCCAGTTTAATCTTATTTAGATTTGAGATATTCATGTTTTAAGATTATAAAAAACAATCTGCTATTTTATTGAAAAATATTTCAAACGAATGAAAAGAAATTCATTTGCCACTATTTGTTTTTTCAGCAATTTTTAAATTATTTTTTGCCAAATCAAAATCCGGTTTAAATTTTAAAGCCTGTTGGCATGCTTTTTCAGCTTCTTTATAATTTCCCAAGGCATTATAACAAGAACAAATATTGTTATAAGCAACTGCGTTTGACGGATCAATTTCAAGTAATTCCTTGCATACCTTAATGCAAGCTTGATAATTTCCCATAATATAATAATTATAACTTAAATTCAGGTATTGGCTAGGTAAAAGTTTTCTCTCTTTCCTTTGAATAATTCCTTTTTCCGTTACCTTCAGATTATTCTTAGTGAGTTCGTAATTTGACACTAATTGCAATGCTTTTTCTCCTGCAATTTTGGCTTCATCAAACATCAATAAGGAGTTGTAAGCTGCACACATATTATTATATGCAATTACACTAGAGGGGTTTAGCATCAATACTTTTCGTGAAGCATCTACGCATTTAATATAATTTGAATTGTTATAATATAATAAGCTGAGCTGGATATAGCCTTCAACAGTGGGATGAGCCGAAATGGCAGCTTCTATTGAGTCTGTATAAAATGAGTTTGATCTTAAAGTATTTTTTACAACCGCGCAAACAGTAACAGTATCAACTTTAACCCGGAATACAGTATTTTTGGGCGGCCAGTTTTTTAATAAAAGATCATGATCATGTTTTGCTTCGGAACTCATAAAAATAGAATAATCCCAATCGGGAGAAATATAACTGGCTTGTACAAACTTCAGATAAGGAATTTTATCAACATAATAGCTTGCTTTCAATTGTTCCCCATAAAATAATCTCACTCTTACAGGCTTTTCTGGAGTGGCATTTGTCGCATTTTTTTCAATCCATTTAACAGCAGGTTTAACTGCAACACCCCAGTAATCCATTTCGTAATTACAGAAAGCCCCATTGGGGCCACCAATTAAAGGACTAAAATACAACGACTCCAAAGGGTGGTTTATAATCATCCATTGGAAAGGTTGAAGAAGTAATAATGCAAGTATAAGATAAAAAGCAAATTTTATTGTTTTTTTTTGAATTATATCAAATAAATATTTCCACGATAAACCACAAACCGAAATCAAAGGGGGCAAGGTAAATAAAAAATGTCTGCAGTTATCAAAAGCATGTGAGCCGGATATAACTGCATAAAAAATAGGAAATAAAGAAGCAAAAAGAACAAACGAAATAAGAAACAAGTTTGAAGAAAAAACTGGAGAGATAATTTTTTTAAAATAAAGCAGAATTATTAAAAATATTCCTAAAATGATATGAAGAGGCATGGTTAATATTAACAGCCATTTGGGTATAAAATACCAGGGTATTTCGGTATTACTTATCCACTTTCCTTCGAAAAGCTGAAAAAAATGGAAACCATTAAAAAACGCAACTTTATTTATATTTAGGAATAAAAAGAGTGGTATTTTCAAAGGGTTGTTCTGATCATACGGCCAGAAGATACAAGCAGCAAGATAAGCGACAAAACCAATACTCGTTATTTTTAGTGCAAGAATTATCGTTTTTTTTATGTCAATATTTTTAAATTTATTCTCAGAGTTTTTAATTACCCACCAAGCAAAAATAGCAAAGAAAAAAAATGCCAGCATTACCAATCCTAACACTCTGATATTAATAAGCAGAGAAATATTTATTATAAGAAAGATTGCCCGTTTGAATTTTATTTTTGGCAATTCTTTCACTAATTTCACTATATGAAAAAGCGAGAACATATAAAAAGCAGCAAAGGGAATATCCTTAGGATTATACATTGAATGGCCAAACAGTACCGGAGTGAGCACTATGAAAAGGAATGCAAATACGGCTGTTTTCCACCCCCCTAGTTCTTTAGCCAAAAACCCCGTGAACAAAAAAAGCAAAAATCCAAACAGTGAATTGATCAAATTTCTAAATTCAAATTCTCCAATAAAGTTAAAATACTGATGCAAGAATGCTGTGATCAAATCGAAAAAGCCACCATAGTCAATATTCATTTGCCTCATATGATTTCTTTCATCAGAAATATCGATAATTTTCGGCAACTCTCCTTTTTCGTTAAACAAGCCCTGAGAAGCAAGAGAGTCCTTACCCATAAAGTAGTTCAAAAGGACTTTCCCATGTGCATCATGAAGTCCGTCATCTTCAATTACCCCATAATCGAAACTAAGGACAGGCATCAATATACCAATAAATAATGCAACAATCCAAAATATTTTCCTATAATTTAATTTGGGAATTGCAATTCCGAAATCTTTCATATTTATGTTATTTGCTTGTCGCGAGACTGAATAATCTTAAATTCTTTATTTTTTCAAATTTTCTTTTGCAAGCTTCAGATTATTTTTAGAAAGAACGTACGAAGAATCTATTTTTAAGGCTTTCTCGCAATTTTCAGCAGCCTCTTTCCATTTGCCCAATTCGTTGTATGATGAACAAATATTGTTATAAACTATAATATTATTATGATTGTATGATAATGCTTTTTGAAAAGAATTTATAGCCTTTTCATATTTTCTTGCGCCATAATAAATATTTCCAAGACTGATATAATTTTTCTCACTGGGACTTGTCTTTACCAACGTTTCAGCATCTGTAATAGATTTATCCTGGCTGGCTTTTCCATCAGTTGAAACTTTAAGATTATTCGTAGCCAACTGATTTCCGGGAGCTATTTCAAGCGCCTTGTTTCCCGCAACTATTGCTTCGTCCCAAAGCCCAAGCTGGTTGTATGCAGTGCACATATTATTATAAGCAACATAGCTTTGGGGGTCAAACTCTAAAGCTTTTTTTGTTGCATCAACGCATTCTTTGTATTTCCGATTATTATAATATTCTAAGCTTAAATTAATATAATTCGTCCCATTTGGATTAGATTTTGCAAGATCAACAGCTGCCTGTAACTTAATCGCATTTGAATCAACAGAACTAGAAAGGGTATCAGATTTTATTTTATAAGCATCGTTTTTTTTAACTTTTATGTTGTAAATCAAAAAACATAATGGAAGCAAAATCAAAAAAGAAATAATCAAATTTACATGCTTATTATTTTTTTGAATTACTTCGTTATTGGTGTTTTTCATAAGACTACTTTGTAATTTAATTTTTATATTTTTGTCGATAAAATTACAAAATAAAAAAATGATCAATTAAAAATTGATTTTATCCTACGTTTAATTGTTGAAAACCAATTAATAATTTATTAGTAGAAAAGTTCGTTATGAAGATTTTGCCATCTGATAAATTTCGTTTTTTCGGTTTATGTCTATTGCTGTTAGCCGGGTTGATAATAGTTTATTCCAATCATTTTAAAAATCCTTTCCATTTTGACGATGAACATACTATAGTAAATAATATATGGATAAGAAGTCTTAAGAATATCCCCCGTTTCTATGTTGATGGAAAGACAACAAGCAACCTTCCACAAAACCAAGCATATCGTCCCGGGCTTACTACTTTAAATACTATTGATTATGCGATAGCAAAATGGAATCCTCTGGGAATAAAGAATAATTTTATTAATGGGGATAAAGGATTAATTCCATTTTATTTTCATTTATCAATATTTACTTGTTTCATTTTACAGGCTTTTCTGATGTTTCTTTTGATAAAGAAGATTCTTGATGTCTCTTTTAATCACAAATGGAATCAGTATTTTACTTTATTTATTGTGGCATTTTACTGCTACCATACAGCCATGGCAGAGACCGTTAATTATGTTATTTCAAGGTCGGATGGCTTTTCTACGCTAATGTTATTATTAGCTTTTATTATTTATATTTATTTCCCACAAAAAAGGAAATATCATTTTTACCTCGTACCTTATGTTTTTGGATTTTTTGTAAAAGAACCCACACTTATGTTTGGGCCAATTTTGTTCTTTTATATACTACTTTTTGAAAAGCATACCGATCTAAGTAAAATATTCAAAGAAGAGAACTTAAAAAAGATTTGGTCTTCATTTAAATCAGTTGTTCATATTATTTTGATTGGAGCTGGTCTTTACCTTTTTGAATATTTTATGACACCTAAAACATGGACTCCTGGCATTATATCCCGTTGGAGTTATTTTATTACTCAACCTTTTGTAATAGTACAATATTTTAAAACTTTTATCTTGCCGACAGAGCTTTCTGCCGATACCGACTGGCTACCTCTTACTTCGATTTTTAATATCCGTTTTTTGATGGGTTTGATGTTTATTACAGGAATGATTTGGCTCTCATTTCGATTATCAGTAAAAGCAACATTTCGTCCAATTACTTTTGGCATTTTCTGGTTTTTTCTTGCTCTTGTGCCTACTTCAACTATCATTCCCCTTTCAGAAGTGTTGAATGATCACAGGGTATATTTCCCTTATATTGGATTAGCTTTGGCTTTTTCAACAGCTATTATTTACCTGATAATCTTAAGAGATGAAAAAAGATTTATAGCCACTCCATGGTTGACAACAGTGACAGGTATTTTTATGATCGGGTTATTATGTAGTCATGCTTATGGGACACATCAACGAAATAAAGTTTGGAGTTCTTATGAGTCCCTTTGGTACGATGTAACACAAAAAAGTCCAAACAATGGAAGAGGAATGATGAATTATGCCCTTTCCCAGATGCGAATAGGAAATTATATTGAGGCAAAGAAATATTTTGAAAAAGCGCGGGTACTTTCTCCTAATTATTCCTTGGTATATATAAATCTTGGTGTTCTTCATTCGGCATTAAACGATCCTACTGGCGCTGAGCAATATTTTAAGAAAGCAATTGATATAGG